>JALZMG010000229.1 GCA_030858325.1 Actinomycetota bacterium
GAGCCCCCCAGGGTCGAGTCGCCACGACCCTACTCCCACCAGCAGGCTCACCCGCCCGCCGTCCGGTTCGAACGCCATCTCGCCAGGGCAACCAGGGACTGCCGTCAAACGCCCTGCGGCCGAGCCGCCGGCGGCGGGCAGATCGAACAGACAATCTTGTTGCGCGGTCAGCAGACTCGACTCACGATTCGACATGCGCGTTTCTCTCCTTCGCGTCGAGGGTGGGGGGAGCAGCCCGAAGGCATCCCGGCACCCAAGCAGCGACCAGTCGACGGGGGAAGCCAGGGGCCTTCCACCGACGGTGCGCGAGGGGTGGCGCACCGCGAACGTTGTCCGCCGCCTCGGCGGACCGCAGCCACTCACGACGCTCCGGTCCACGGGTGGGGACTCCCCGACTGGGGTGATTTCGTCGCGATCGCCGACGGCTCGAATACGGTCCTGACGATGGAGTTGGGCGAGCTGCAGCGGGTCATCGAGGCGACCTACGGCAGCCGTGACCGAGCGCGAGGGGTGCCGGCGACGGTGGCCTGGCTGGCCGAGGAGGTCGGCGAGCTGGCCCAGGCCGTGCGCAAGGGATCGGTCGACGAGCAGGCCCACGAGTTCGCCGATGTGCTGGCATGGGTGGCCACGCTGGCGAACCAGGTCGGGGTCGACCTCGACGCGGCGATCGCCCGTTACGCCGGGGGGTGCCCCCGTTGCGGTTCGCTGCCGTGCACGTGCGCGTGAAGCGCTGACCTCGTCGACCGAGGCGCGCCACGAACGGCGGCGTTCCAGACCGGAACGCGCGGGGGGCTGCCAGACTGAGGGCCATGTTCGCGGTGGTCGGTCTGATCGGGGTCGTGCTGCTCGTTGCCTTCTTGGTCTTCGACGACTTCCTCGACGGCATCGTGCCCGACGCCGACTGGATCTCCGGTCCCGCGCTCGGCGCCTTCCTCGCCGCATTCGGTTTGTTCGGCTGGGTCGCCGAGGAGGGTTTCGACGCCCCCGCCCCCGTGGCCGTCGCCGCCGGCGTCGGCGGCGGCGTGGCGCTCGGCTGGTTCGCCTACCGCCTGTCCAGGGCGTTGCTGCACAGCCCGACGGATCCGACGCCGAACACGTCGACGCTCGTCGGCCACGAGGCCCGCGTCGTCACACCGGTGCGCGCCGGTGGCAGCGGTGAGGTGCTCGTGCGCCTCGGTGGTCAACCCGTCAAGCTGCTGGCCACGGCGCAGGAAGATCTGGCAGCCGGCAGCGCAGCCGTCGTCATCGCCGTCGAATCGTCGACCAAGGTCGTCGTCCAGGCCGCCGAGCAGTTCTGGGCGACCTGACCGTCACCACATCGCCAACGCGGAAAGGATCCCCAATGGGTGCCATCGGCATCGGAATCATCGGACTCGTCGGACTGATCGTCTTGATCGTCGCGCTCGTCGTCTCGCGTATCAAGGTCGCCGGGCCGAACGAGGCGTTCATCGTGACGGGGCGCAAGGGGCGGCCTGTGACGAATCCGGAGACCGGCGCCATCAGCACGGACCTGTCCGGGCAGAAGGTCGTCATGGGCGCCAGCGTGTTCGTGCTGCCGGTGATCCAGAAGCTGGCGTCGATCGACCTGTCCGCCCGCCAGATCTCCATCGCCGTCGGCTCGGCCGTCTCGGCGCAGGGCATCAAGTGCTCGCTGGAAGGCGTGGCCATCGTCAAAGTCGGCGGCGCCGAGGACTCCATCCGCGCTGCGGCGCAGCGCTTCCTCGGCCAGCAGGATCACATCGAGCGCTTCACCCAGGAGGTGCTGGCCGGGTCACTGCGATCGATCGTCGGCCGCCTCTCCGTCGACGAGATCATCAAGGACCGAGCTGCGTTCGCCCGGGAGGTGGCCGAAGAGGCCGAGACGTCGCTGACGAACCAGGGTCTCGTGCTCGACACGTTCCAGTTGCAGGACATCCAGACCGAGGGCAGCTACCTCAAGGACCTCGGCCGCCCGGAGGCGGCGCGCGCCGAGAAGGTGGCGGCGATCGCCGAGTCGATGGCCCGGCGCGAGGCGGAACAGGCACGGATCAAGGCCGAGGAGGAGATCGCCGTCGCCAACCGCGAGCTGAACTTGCGCCAGGCGTCGATCCTCGCCGAAACCGACGCCGCACAGGCCCAGGCCGAGGCGGCCGGTCCCATCGCCAAGGCAGCGCGGGACCAGGAGGTCATCCAAGCCCAGGAGCAGGTCGCCGAACGCCAGGCACAGCTGCGTGACCGCCAGCTGGACACCGAGGTGCGCAAGCCTGCCGACGCCGAGCGCTACGCCGTGGAGACGGCGGCCGAGGCGGCGAAGTCGCGAGCGCTGCGCGAAGCCGAGGCCGAGCGGGCACGCCGTGAGGCGGCGGCATTGGCGCTGCGCGCCGAAGGTGACGCGGAGGCGTCGGCGATCCTCGCCAGGGGCCAGGCCGAGGCCACGGCGATGGACAAGAAGGCCGAGGCGTACGGCAACTACGGCGACGCCGCCGTGTTGGATCTGCTGTCGCAGATGCTGCCACGGCTGGTCAAGGAGGCGGCGGCGCCGCTGGCGTCGATCGACAAGGTGACCGTCATCTCCACCGACGGCGCGTCGCAGTTGACGAAGAACGTGGCCAGCAACGTGACCCAGGGCCTACAACTGGCCAGCGACCTGCTCGGCGTCGACGTGCAAGGCATGTTCCAGCGGTTGGCCAACGGCAACCGCGCCGGGCTGCTGCCGCCGGCGCCACCGCAGCGTGACGAGCGGTCCGCTGCCCCGTCCGACGGAGGCGGAGCGAACGAGGTGCCGGCGGCTGTGACGGCCGAAGACAGGGACGGCTCACGCCCCAACTGACAGGTGCCGCCGGCGGCCGTGACGTCACGAAAAGGATGGGTCTGCGGGCGTAGCGACGGCGAGCTCGCCGAAGAACCCGTCGACGCGCTCGAGCAGACCGCTGTCGGCGACGGTGGCGACATCGAAGCCGTTCTCGACGACCCGGCTGCCCAGCGTGAAACGCCAGTGGTAGCGATGCCGGTTGTGGTGGCTGTCGACGCGCGAGGTCACGGCGAACTGCGCGGCCCGGCGCCGCAACCGCAGTCCGCGCACGTTCGCTTCGAGGGCGTCGCGGCCGACGTGGAAGTGCAACGGATCGCAGAACACGACATCGTCCGTGACGGCCTGTTCGAGGTGCACCCGGATGCGGTCGACGTCGCGTTCGTTCCACATCGCCCAGTAGTGGTCGAGCGCCTCGATCGGGTACGGAGCCACGAGCGAACCGTAGAATACCGACCGCTAGTCTGTAAAGTCCGAGCGGTGGCGACCCAGGCCGAACGTTCCGCCTCGACCCGGTCGGCCGTCGTCGATGCCGCGAGGGCGCAGTTCGCCGCGCGCGGCTACGAGCACGTGTCGGT
>JALZMG010000243.1 GCA_030858325.1 Actinomycetota bacterium
CGAGGCGTCGGAGGCGCTCGTCGTCGTCGCCCCGCTGGCCGCGGTCACGGCCGCCGATGTGCAGGTCGAGGTCCATGCGGGGCCGCCGGCCACGCTGCGCTTCTGGGCCCACGTACGCAGCTCGGGCAACCGCCAGTACCTCGTGCACGAGTGGGTGTACGGCGGCTACGAGCGCGAGTTCGAGCTGCCGCACGGCTTCGGCGGTGGCGTCGAGGCGACGCTGAACAACGGCCAGCTCGTCGTCCGCGTCCTGCGTGGCGAGCCGGTGGACGCCGCCGTCAGCCCGTCCTGATCTCGGCGCCCGGCGGGCGTTGGCGACCTCAGGCCAGGTTCGACGAGCGCGGGTAGACGTCGCTCGGATCGGTGATCACGTTGACGAGGTACGGCACCCCGGAGGCGAAGGCACGGTCGAGCGCAGGCCCGATGTCGGCGGCTTCGGTGACGGTCTCGCCACCGCCGCCGAGCGCCCGCACGACCTCGTCGTAGCGGCACCCGGGTTGCAGGTCGCAGGCCATGTCCCACCCGTAGATCGCCTGCATCGGGTGCTTCTCCAGCCCCCACATCCCGTTGTTGCCGACGACCATGACGACGGGCAGCCCATGGCGCACGAGCGTGTCGGCGTCCATCAGGCTGAACCCGGCGGCGCCGTCGCCGAGCAGGACGACGATCTGCGCGTCCGGCCTGGCCACGCGGGCGGCGATGGCGTAACCCATCCCGTTGCCGAGACAACCGTACGGCCCGGTGTCCAGCCAGCAGCCGGGCTCGAACACCTCGACGAACTTGCCGGCGTATGACGCGAAGTCCCCGCCGTCGCAGATGACGACGGCATTCCTCGCCAATCGGCGACGCAGCTCGCCGTAGACACGACTCGGCCTGATCGGGCTCCCGGAGGCCGCCAGCAACGGCTCCTCGGCGGTCCTCGAGGCCTCTTCGGCCGCGCGCAGTTCGGTGATCCACGGCTCGTGATCGGACCGCCCCCCTCGATGATCGGCGAGGCCCCGCAGCGTTGCGGCGATGTCACCGACGACGGTCGGGACGTCGACGTGCGCGGCGACCTGCGTCACGGCGTCGACGACGTGGGCCACCGCGGCCGAGCCGTAATGACCGAAGCCGAGACGGAAGTCGAGCGGCGTGCCGAGCACGACGACCAAGTCGGCGCGCCCTTTGAGCACCCCTCTCGTGCGGAGGAACGCCAGCTCGTGGTCGGCCGGGAGCGTGCCCCGCCCCAGCCCGTTCGTGAACACCGGAACGCGCAGGTGCTCGACGGCTGCCGCCAACTCGGCCCACGCGCCTCCCCAATAGACGTCGCTGCCGACGACGAACGCGGGGCGGGCGGCTGCGGCGACCTGCTCTGCCAGCCGGGCGACGGCGTCGGCGTCGGGATCGGCGGCCGCCCCGAACGGTGCGGGAACGGGAGGGACGTCACCGGCCGACGGGCCGAACACGTCAAGCGGGAAGTCCAAGAACACGGGACCGCGATGCGGCGCCACCGCCTGCGTCGCTGCGGCGTGCACCTGGGTGGCGGCGTTCGCCGGATCGTCGACGGTGGCCGCGTGCTTCGTGACCGAGGCCAGGATCGGCACGTGGTCCAGTTCCTGCAGCGAGCCGGAACCCCATCGCCGCTGCGGGGCGCGACCGCCAAGTACGAGCACCGGTGAACCGTTGAACCACGCCGACGTCACCGCCGACACCCCGTTCGTGATCCCCGGCCCAGCCGTCAGCGCGGCCACGCCCAACCGACGCGTCAATTTGGCGTGCGCCTCGGCGGCGAACGATGCCGACTGCTCGTGGCGGGTGTCGATGACATGGAGACCCTGGTTGCGGGCGGCCTCGTAGAACGGCCAGATGTGCCCGCCGTTGAGCGTGAACAGTGTGTCCACGCCGAACGCCCGGAGTGCGGCGACGGTCTGCTCGCCGGCATGGCCGTCCACATGCTCGCCACCCGTCGAGGCCTCGGTCACGCTCACGTGGCGCGACCGTAACGCCGCATAGCCTCTCCGACGATGCGGGTCGAGGTGCAACAGGAGAGCGCCGAACGGCAGCACCGCGTGTACTGGTGGAAAGAGGCGCTGATCGTGGCCGCCTTCTATGTCGTCTATTCGTGGATCCGCAACCAGTTCGGCTCCAACCGGATCGCCGACGGCGCGGTGCCGCAGCGGGCGTTCGAAAACGCTGAGCGGATCATCCTCGTCGAACGCTCGCTCGGCCTCTACCACGAGGAGTCGGTGCAGGATTGGTTCCTGCCGTGGCGGGCGTTCATACAGTTCTGGAACACGTACTACGGGACGGCCCACTTCTTCGTCACCATCGTCGTCTTTGCGCTGCTGTTCTGGAAGCGGCCGGCGGTGTTCCCGCAGTGGCGCAACAGCCTGGCGATCATGACGGCCCTGGCCATCGTCGGCTTCGCCCTGTTCCCGCTGATGCCGCCACGCCTGCTCGATGCCCCGTGCGACGACTACGGCGGTGGATGCATCCCCAGCACACTGCGCACGCAGGACGGAATCGCCGACGAGGACAACTCCTTCGGGTACGTCGACACGCTCAAGGAGTACGGTGGCCCGTGGTCGTTCGACTCCGAGGCGATCGCCGATCTCTCCAACCAGTACGCGGCGATGCCGAGCATGCACATCGGCTGGTCGACGTGGTGCGCCGTGGCCATGTGGCCGCTGCTACGGCGTCGCTGGCAGCGCATCGCCGTGTTCCTCTATCCGATCGCCACGCTGTTCTGCATCCTCGTCACCGCCAACCACTACTGGATCGACGGCGTCGGCGGCCTGCTCGCGTTCGGCGTCGGCACGCTCGCCGGCTGGGGCCTGCACCGGTGGAACCAGACCCGCCTCGACGTCAGGCATGCGAGAATGGTGGACGCGACCGCAGTATGACCACGACGTGATCACGTGCCCGAGCTGTGACGACTCGTCCGACCCGACGTCGCTGGGGCGGCGAGCGCAGCGGGTCGACCCTGGATAGGGTCGTCGGCGATGTGGCTCGAACGGATCCGCGAGCCCGGTGACCTGCGTGACCTGTCATACTCGGATCTCGAGGACCTCGGCGGCGAGATCCGCGACTTCATCGTCGCCGCCGTCGCCGAGACCGGCGGCCACCTCGGCTCCAACCTCGGTGCTGTCGAGCTGACACTCGCCCTGCACCGGGTGTTCGAGTCGCCGACCGACGCCGTTCTCTGGGACACCGGGCACCAGGCGTACGTGCACAAGCTCGTCACCGGTCGGCGCAGCGGGTTCGCCGAACTGCGCCAGGCCGGCGGGCTGTCCGGATACCCGTCGCGCGAGGAGAGCCGCCACGACTATGTCGAGAACAGCCACGCCTCGACGATCCTCTCCTACGCCTACGGGCTGGCCGTCGCCCGTGACGCCGGTGTCGACGACCATCGCCACATCGTCGCCGTCATCGGCGACGGCTCCATGACCGGCGGGATGGCCTACGAGGCCCTGAACAATCTTGGCCACGGCAAGCGCAAGGTCATCGTTGTGCTCAACGACAACGGGCGCAGCTACGCCCCGACGATCTCCAACCTGACCCACAAACGGACGATCGGTCCTGATGGCCAGATCGAGACGCCGCCGTTGATCAGCCGGATCGGCGAGTGGCTGTCGCACGCGCTGACCGACATCCGCCTCAACCCGATCTACGTCAGGCGCCAGCGGCGCCTGGAGGAGTTCCTCCAGCACGTCCCGCTCGTCGGGACACCGGCGGAGAAGGCGGTCGAGGCGTTCAAGGCCGCAGTGCGTGAGTTCCTCCAGCCGCCGGCGTTCTTCGAAGCCCTCGGAGTCCGCTACGTCGGCCCCGTCGACGGCCACGACGTGCCGGCGCTGGAGCGCGCGTTGCGCAATGCCGTCGAGCTGTCTGCGGAGGGCCCGATCGTCGTCCACGTGCTGACGAAGAAGGGCCGCGGCTACCCGCCGGCCGAGGACGACGAGGAGAAGCACCTCCACGACGCACCGGTTTTCGACCCGGTGATGGGCCCGCCCAAGGCCGTCCCGACGGGCTATACCCAGTCCTTCGCCGACGCCATCATCAAGGAGGCCGAGCTCGACCAACGGGTCGTCGCCATCACCGCGGCGATGGCCGGGCCGACCGGGCTTCTGCCGTTTCAGGCCCGCTTCCCTGACCGCTTCTTCGACGTCGGCATCGCCGAGCAACACGCCGTCACCGGCGCTGCGGGCATGGCCATGGGTGGGCTACGGCCGATCATCGCCATCTACTCGACGTTCCTCAACCGGGCGTGGGACCAGGTCGTTTACGACGTGGCGCTGCATCGCCTCCCCGTCGTGTTCTGCATCGACCGGGCCGGCATCACCGGGCCCGACGGCGCCAGCCACCACGGCGTCCACGACATGGCGCTGCTCGCGCGCGTGCCGGGGATGCGCGTGCTCGCCCCGTCCAGTGCGCAGGAGTTGCAGCAGATGCTGCACGACGCAATGGCGCTGGCCGACGAGGGACCCGTGGCCATCCGCTACCCGCGGGGCCAGGCCCGCCAGGTCTCCGAGCACGAAGTCGGCGAGGGTCTGCGCGCCCAGTGCCTGCGGCGCGCCGGCGAGCCGTCCGGCGCGGTGTGCGTGCTGGCCATCGGCAAGCTCCTCGTGGCTGCGCTGAAGGCCGCCGACGCGCTGGCCACCGACGGCAGGGACGTGACGGTGTGGGACGTGCGTTCGTGCGCCCCGCTGGACGCCGACATGCTCGCCGACGCAGCCGCCCACCGAGCCGTGGTGACGGTTGAGGACGGCGTGCGCGAGGGCGGGATCGGGATGACGATCGCCGACCGCATCGGCGCGCTCGCTCCCGCCGTGCCCGTCGACGTGCTCGGCCTGCCGTCGAAGTTCATCGCCCACGGCGCCAACTCCGACCAGATCCTCGCCCAACTCGGCCTCGACGCCGCCGGCATCGCCGCCGTCGCGCGCAAGCACGGCTGAAGAGCCGTTCTGTCCTTTCGAACCTGCCCGTTCGGGCAGGTTCGAAAGGACAGAACGGAGG
>JALZMG010000244.1 GCA_030858325.1 Actinomycetota bacterium
CAAGCTCGTTGGGCCAAACGGGTGCGTTGGCCGGGTGGAGGTGGACGGCGCAGCCCCAGGCGTCGGCGACGGTCGGCAGTGCCAGGACGTGATCCCAGTGCGAGTGGGTCAACACCACCGCCGTGACGTCGACATCCGCCGTGGCGTCGAGCAGCCGCTGCGGCTCGTCACCGGGGTCGACGACGATGGCATCGGCGCCGGTCGCCGAGGCGATGATCCAGCAGTTCGTGGCGAGCGGCCCGACGACGACGCGGCGGATGACGATCCCGGCGGCGGCGTCGACGATCTCGAGATCGGCAGCGGTGCTCATCGGCGGGGATCGGAGTCGGCGTCGTGGGCGTCGATGACCCGTTGCAGGCCACGGGCGATCGCTTGCTGCTGGGCCACCGTGAGGTGACGGGTGAAGTGCTCGCTGATCGCAGTGAGGTAGACGGGGACGGCCTTGCGCAGCGCGGTCTGGCCCGCCCGAGTGATCGTGGCCAGCGTCGCCCGGCCGTCGGCTGGATCTGGCTCACGCTCGACGAGCCCGGCCGCTCCGAGCTCGGTGACGATGCGGCTGATGCGCGTGCGCGACAGCACGGCGCGCACGGCGAGTTCCTGCATGCGCAGGCGGTGGCCGGGAGCGGCGTTCAGCTCGAGCAGGACGTCGTACCACCAGAGCGAGACGACGCCGGCCCGCTCGAGGTCCTGCTCGATCGCCCGGACGGCGCGGTTCTGGGCCAGCAGCACAGCTCGCCACGCCGTCAGCGGATCCAACTCGGTCGCCATCGCCGGCGAGGCTAGCAGTTGCGTGCGTACGCACGCTTTGCTAACTTGCGTGCGTATGCACACATTGACGACGGCAGCATCATGAGCCTCGACGTGGCCGCCGGCCTCGACCTGCTGCGCCAACGGCTCGCCGAGGACCGTCACCTCGTCGTGCTCGTGACGACGCGCCAGGGACGCGACGACCCGCAGGTGTCCATCGTGAATGCCGCCGTCATCGACCATCCGTTGACGGCGGCCCCAGCTCTGGCGCTGGTCTCCCGGCGCGGACCGAAGCTGTCCAACCTGCGGAAGCAACGTCGCGCCACGGCGGTCGCCCGTGCCGGCTGGGAGTGGGTCGCCGTCAGCGGGCCGGTCGAGCTGTCGGGCCCCGACGACGCGCACCCCGGCATCGACACCGAGGCCCAACGTCAGTTGCTGCGCACGATCTTCACCGCGGCCGGGGGCAGCCACCCGGACCTGGTGGTCTACGACCAGGTCATGCTCGCCGAGCGGCGCTGCGCCGTCCTGCTGAACCCCGAACGGATCTGGACGAACCCACCGAGCAGCGAACACGTCGAGCCGGGCAGCAGATGACCACCACCGCCGCCGACTCCCCCGCCGTCGACGTGGCGCCGGGCATGATCGTCGTCTTCAGCGACCTGATGTGCCCGTTCGCCCACGTGACGATCCACCGGCTGTTCACGGCGCGCAGCCGCCTCGGGCTCGACGAGCAGGTCCGGCTGGACCACCACGCCTTCCCCATCGAGCTGCTCAACCGGGCACCTGGCACGCGCCACGGCTCGGACTCCGAGGTGCCAGTGCTGGGCCGCCTCGAACCCGACGCCGGCTGGCAGCTGTGGCAAGGGCCGGACTACCACTACCCGAGCACCGTGCTCCTCGCCTTCGAAGCGGTGCAGGCGGCCAAGGCCCAGTCGCTCGGGGCCAGCGAGCGGCTCGACCGGGCGCTGCGCCGCGCGTTCTGGGCGGCGTCGCGGCCGATCCACATCCACCACGAGATCCTCGCCATTGCCGCCACCGTCGAAGGCCTGGACGCCGACCGGCTCGACGCCGACCTGCGCGCCGGCACGTCGCGCCACGCCGTGTTCGACGACTACGCAACGGCGAGCACCGACGCCGTCACCATGAGCCCGCACCTGTTCCTCCCCGACGGCACGAGCCTCGCCAACCCCGGCATCACCGTCCACTGGCAGGGCGACTGGGCCAAGGGCTTCCCCGTGATCGATAGCGACGACCCGACGGTCATCGAGCGGATGCTGGCAACCGCGGCGGCATAGCAACCCAGAAGGCCGTCGGAGCGACGCCCGAGGTAGACCCACGCCGGCGGGT
>JALZMG010000143.1 GCA_030858325.1 Actinomycetota bacterium
ATCTCTGGTACACCCGCGTGCTCGACCCGCGCCAGCTGACGGTGACGGGGCTGACGCGCAACGGGGTCTGGCTGATCGAGCACGGCGCAGTGACGCGCCCACTGCGCAACTTCCGCTTCACCCAGGCGTACGTTGAGGCGCTGATGCCAGGCGCCGTGTGTGGCGTCGGCCGCACGGCCACCCCGTTGCCTGGCGACACGTACTCGGCCAGCGCGCCGCAGTGGTCGGCCCCGGCGCTGCACCTGGCGTCGTGGAACTTCACCGGCGGTGCCTCCGGCTGACAGAACGCCGTTGTGCATGGAGCAACCGGCCCGAAACAGCCGGCTGCGGCATGCAGAACGGTCAGAGCTCGGCCGCGTCGAGGTCGGGTGTCGCCGCCTCCGACGGTGGCCGCCAGTCGACGGTGACGACGATGCGCCAGGCGACGATCAGCGCAACGGCGGCGACGACGAACCCGCCCACGAGGCGCCCAGGGCGATACGTCGTCTGGGCCGGCGGGGCGAACTCGACGGGCGTCAGCGTGTTGGTGACACCTCCGACGGCGATCCCGCAGCGGGGGCACGGCTCACCCACGGTGATCGCGACCTGCGCGACCCCGTCGTCGTCGGCGATGGCACGCGCCGAGGACACGCAGGCGGGGTCGCAGTAGCCGACGTCGACCGGCGTGCCGGGCACCAGACCCGTCACGTCGACGCGCACCTCGGCGCCCGGTTCGACGAGCTGTGCCGGCGTGACCGTGACGAGAGGAGGCGGAGGTGTCGGCGCGCCGAAGATGGTCGCGACGACCGCCCGCCGCTGCGGCCCCGGGTCGTCGACGACGAGCACGCACGACCCCGCGGGCCCACATCGTCCAGGATCGGCGAGCTGGTACTGGAAGCGGGCGTGCCCACGCCCGTCGAACTGCACCGGGTACCTGTTCGTACAGTCGGCCAACGCGTCGATCGTGCGCACGCACTGGCGGACGGACCCAATGGCGTCGGGGATGCCATTGCTGACGGCCAGGTCGACGACGTCCCCCGCTACGAGTTCGTCGAGTGGGGCGGACAGCGCGATCTGTCCCGGCTCGCCCGCCCGCAACCTCGTGACTTCTCGTTCCTCGTCCGGGCCGCCGGTGCCGCCCGTCGCCGCCAGCGAACACAGCGCGGCGACGACCGCCGCCGTGCGACGAGCGAGCATGGCGGCCACGACGAGGCGCGTCAGTCGAGCAGCGTCGACGACGACGGCGACTCGTCGAGCCGGCGGTTCAGCGTCAGCAGCCGGCCCATCACCGGCAGCGCCAGCAGGTTGGCGCTGTGCAACACGCCGATGATCAGCAAGATGCCGGCGACCCTGGCCGTCTCGTGCTGCAGCTGGGCGGCGTTCACGGCGTCGGCCCACGAGCCCTTCGGCTCGAAGCTGACGGTGAACAGGATGTAGGAGAAGAAGATCAGGTAGTAGGCGACGTCGGTGAGCATGATGAAGCTCTTGCCCGTGCGCGGGTTGGCCCTGAAGACGTCGGCCGCGTAGCTGCGCCCGAACCGCTTGATCAGCGGGCCGAGCCAGAAGGCGATGACGGCCAGCAGCGTCACGGTGATCAGTTCGAGTATCCACCAGTCCATGAGCACACTTCCTTGTCGGGTATCGGTGACGGCGTAGACGACGGCGGCGAGCCCGACGGCGAGGCAGGCGACCACGGCGAGTGCGGCGCGGTGCTGCACGCGCAGGCGCTGGTCGTCGTGGATGCTCAGCTCGACGCGGGCGAACAGGTCCGTGCTGCCCTCGACGGTCGAGGCGCCCTCGTACAGCGCGTCGCGCAAGCGTTCCTCGAGCGTCGTCATCGGCCCGCCTCGGTGCCGGCGAGGCGTCGCTCGAGCGCGGCGAGCCCGCGCTGCAGGTGGGTCTTGACGGAGTTGCGAGACACGCCGAGCGACGCGGCGATGTCGTCGACACCGAGCTCGTCGTAGTAG
This sequence comes from Actinomycetota bacterium, assembly GCA_030858325.1. GTDB lineage: Bacteria > Actinomycetota > Acidimicrobiia > Acidimicrobiales > Ilumatobacteraceae > JALZMG01. The sequence goes on from JALZMG010000143.1 coordinate 1,947, forward strand.
CGCAGCACGAGGCAGGCTCGCTGCCGGGTGGGGAGCTCACGCAGCGCGGCGAGCACCTCGCGCTGGTCGTCGCGCACTGCGAGCTCGTCGTCGAGGCCCGCCTGCATGTCGACGATCGGGGAGCGGTGGCGGAGCGACACGAGCCCCCGCCGGTTGTGGTCGCGGGCCAGGTTGAGCACGATCGAGCGCAGGTACGCCGGCGCCTTCGCCGGGTCCTCGATGCGGTGCGCACTCCGGGCGAGGCGGATGAACGCCTCCTGGACCAGATCCTCGGCGGCATTGCGATCGTCGACGAACAGCCGGGCCAGCCGCACGAGCGACACGCCTTCCGCCCGGAACATGTCGGCGACGAAACGGTCGACGTCGAGGGCCGGCGCGGCGACGACGTCCGACGGCGTGACCCCGGCCGTCGTGAGCTGACCGGCCCCGGCGAACGCAGGGCATGGCTGGGCAACGGGGAACCACGCCGCGAGTGCATCGCGGAGCCTGACGCCCATCGTCTCCACGACGTGCATGCTCCCACGCCGGCGACCCGATCGTTGACTGATGCGCACGGCACCGACCAGACGCCCGCTCCCGCTCCTCGACCTCACGAACTACCGATGTCGCGCCGCATGAACGAGGTCGTGGCGACGGCCACGATGGCCGCGAGATAGGCGAGCAACGCGGCGAGCGCGACGATCGGCGGCCGTTCGAAGTCGACGCCCGTCATCTGTGCCCACGGGATGACCGTCGCCACGTTCTCGCTGATCATGAACCGGCCGAGCTGTGGGCGCAGGCCCTCTACGAGACGCTCGATGACCATCGCCCACGCAGCCATGGCGATGAGCGCGGCACTGGTGTTGCGGCCGATCGTGGCGATGCTGACGGCGAGCACGGCGACGAGCCCGGTGATCAGCGCGATGCGGACCATCGCCAGCACCAACCCCGACCACCAGCCGCCGCCGGTGCCCTCGGTCGTCCCGTTGAGCACCACGGCCGGCAGGGTCGCGGCGAGGAAAACGACCTGGAGGGCGAAGCCGATGACGAACGCGAGGATCGCCGCCGACGCCGTCCTGGCGCCGTGCAGGCGGCGGCGCGATGGCTCCCACGTCAGCACCGTCGTGATCGTGCCGGCTTTCCACTCCGCCCCGGTGACGGAGGCGCCGCAGATCGCTGCGCCGACGACCAGGAACAAGGCGCCCACGGTGAGGAAGCTGTCACCCCCACCACTGATCCACCACGACGAGAGGCGGGCCGGATGGGTCGGGTCGCGAGCCAGGTCGAACGGGTCCCGGCTGCTGAGGTAGACGATCACGCCGGCGAGCGCGCACAGGGCCACGGCCAGCGCGATCATCCAACGAACGAGGCGGCGGTGCAGTGCGCGGCGCATCTCGACGACGGTCAGGTGGACGAATCCAGACTTCATGACAGGACCTCCGCGTCCCCGGTGATGCTGAGGAACAGCTCCTCCAGCGAGACAGTGTCCGGGCGCAGCTCGCTCACGTACAGCCCGACATCGGCGAGCAGTTTCGTGACGTGCGCGGCCTCGGTGGCGGCCAGCCCGACGCGTAGCAGCCGGCCGCACGGCTCGACGGCGAGGCCGGAACCGACGAGCACGGCGGCGGCGGTGTCGGTGTCGGCGTCGTCGACGCCAACGAGCAGCGATGGCCGGGCAGCCGCGGCGAGGACGTCGTCGACGCGCCCCTCGAGCACGAGACGCCCCTGGTCGATGATGGCGACGCGGTCGCACGTCTGCTCCACCTCGGTGAGCAGGTGGCTGGACAGGAACACCGTCCGTCCCTGCGCCCCGAGCCCGCGCAGCAGCTCACGGATCTCCCGGATGCCCGCCGGATCGAGCCCGTTGACAGGCTCGTCGAGCACGAGCAGAGCCGGGTCCTTCAGCAGGGCACCGGCCAGCCCGAGGCGTTGGCGCATGCCGAGGGAGTATTTGGCGACCTTGTCGCCGGCACGGTCGGCGAGCCCGACCGTCTCCAGGCAGGCGGCGACGCGATGGCGACCGATCCCGTCGATGGCGCCGAGCAGCTCGAGGTTCTCCTGCCCCGTCATCGTCGGGAACATGGCCGGCGTCTCGACGATGGCGCCCACGTCGCGCATGACATGCGCCAAGCCGGCGGGGGTCGGTTGCCCGAGCACGCTCGTGCGTCCCGACGTCGCCGACGCGAGGCCGAGCAGGCAGCGGATCGTCGTGGTCTTGCCCGAACCGTTCGGGCCGAGGAAGCCGAAGACACCGCCTTCCGGCACGGCCAGGTCCAACCCGTGCACGGCGACGTGTGGTGAGCGCCGCCAGCGGCGGTACTCCTTGCGCAGGCCCTCGACCTCGATCACAGCAGTCATGACCGGACAGACGCACGAGCGGCGGTCGCGGGTGACAAGAAGTTTTCCGTCCGCTCGTGTCACCCGCGCCGCTGCGGCGGACGTCCGTCTGTTCACAAGCCACGGCCAACCGGGTCGGGCGGGAGAGACCCGAGGAGGGTGACATGGAAGGCAAGCGAGCGAGAAACATCGGTGGGGCGCTGGTCGGCGCACTGGCGCTGGCCGGCGCGGCGTTCGGCGCGACATCGGCGGCAGCCCACAACGGAGGCGCCGAGCAGGCATCTGCGGTGCTCCAGGACGCCGGCGGGAAAACGGTCGGTTTCGCCCGGTTCACCGAGGATGCCTCGGGCACGGTGCACGTGAACATCAAGGTGTCCGGGTTGACGGAGGGGCTGCACGGGACGCATGTCCATGGCATCGGCAGCTGCACCTCCGGGGCGAGCACGTTCTCGGGTGCGGGCAGCCACCACAACCCGCCGCCCGCTCAGCCGCACGGCGATCACGCCGGCGACCTGCCGAACATGACGGTGAACGGGGCCGGCCGGGGTCGCCTGAACACGAACGGCGCCGGCTTCACGCTCTCGGCCGGCGCGACGACGATCTTCGACACCGACGGCAGCGCGCTGGTCGTGCACGCCGACACCGACGACTACATGACCGACCCGACCGGCAACAGCGGCGGCCGCGTCGTCTGCGGGATCATCCGCGCCGGCTGACACCCGTCAGACCCATTCGAGGTTTTCGCGCACCCGGGGTTTTGCGTACCGGAGGGAGGTCCGCAAAACCCCGGTGCCGCAAAGCCTCGGATGGGAGGGGTTCAGTCGGCTCCGGCGCTCGCGTGGAGCACCGGCGTGAAGCCGTTGGCCAGCGCGAGGACCGACGTCGGGGGTGTCAGCACGGTGATCTTGCCGGATGGTGGGCGCGGCGCCGGCGCACCCCACCCGACGAACGTGAACGGTCGCAGCTCGTGGTCGAGGAGGAGATGCGGATGCCCGCCGGTCGGCACGACGACGGTGCCGGACGGCAACGATCGCACCGCCGCCGACCACAGGCGCCGGTCGCTCGCCCGGTCGAGTCCCCGACCGCGCCGCAGCCGCTCGCCGGCGAGCCGGCGGTCCAGCTCGGACGCCAGCAATGGCCCGGGAGCGCCGACGCCCGCTGTGACCGCGTCGCGGTACGTATGGTGGTCGGCGCGCCGGCAGAAGCCGCACGGGCGGTGACCGGCGGCAAGGGCGACGGCGTCGTCGAGGAAGAAGATCGGCGTCCACCGGTTGGGCCGGGCGAGCGGGTACCGGCGGTCCCCGAACGACGTCACGCACGCGATCCACAGCCGGCTGGCGTGGTGGCGCACGACCCGCTCGTAGCCGTCGACGATGCACCCGCGGTTCCCGGTGAACATCCCCCGGACGGCGACGGCGTGCAGGTCACCCCACGGATCGACCCGGTTGCGCCTCGGCACCCGCCCAGTCTGACCGAACTGTCCTTCTGTACCCACCCGATCGGGCCGCTTGGAAAGGACAGTTCGCTCTTTTGGCGGGGTCCGCGGTGGGTGTGACACCCGCTGCGCATTATGGGGGGCATGTCCGCAGTGCTCGTGCTCCTCGCCGTGGCTGTCGCCGCGCTCGCCGCCGCGGCCGCCTACGAGCTCGCCCGTCGCCGCTTCGGCGCCGAGGCGCACGACCAGCTGGTATCGGTCGACGAGACGATGCACGCCGCCGTCGCCTCGGCGATGGCCGAGCTGGCGGCTCGGGCGGGCACCGACCGGGACGTCGCCGTGCGCGCCGCGCTCGAACAGGCCGCCGTGCTCAGCCGCGAGCAGCTCGGCGCAGCTGCCGGCCACGTCACGGCGACCGTGCAGGCCGACTTGGCGGCGAAGAAGGACGTCATCGGGACGCGCCTCGACGAGGTGCGTGTCGAGGTCCGCGGCGAGCTGCAACGGCTGACGAACCTCGTCAACGAACTCGGTCGCAACAGCGCCGAGCGCTTCGGCCAGGTCGACGAGTCCCTGCGCACCCACGCCGAGGTGGCCGGGGCGCTCGCCGACTCCACGCGCATGCTGCGCGAGGCGCTTTCCAACCCGCAGGCCAGGGGGCAGTGGGGTGAGCGGATGGCCGAGGACGTGCTGCGCCTCGCCGGGTTCGTCGAGCACGTCAACTACCGCAAGCAGACCCAGCTCGAAGGCGGAACGGGGCGCCCCGACTACACGTTCGAGCTGCCCAAGGGTCACGTGCTGTACATGGACGTCAAGTTCCCGCTGGCCTCGTACCTGCGTTTCTTGGAGGTGCACAGCGACGCCGAGCGCCAGGCCCACCTCAAGGCGTTCCTGCGCGACGTCCGGACCCGCGTGCGCGAGCTGGCCAAGCGGGAGTACGCCCGGGCCGGCGATCGGCCGACGCTCGACTACGTGCTGCTGTTCCTGCCCAACGAGCACCTGACCGGGTTCATCCACGAGCACGATCCCGGCCTGCTCGACGAAGCCATGGGCCAGCGCGTCGTCATGTGCTCGCCGCTGACGCTGTTCGCGTTCCTCGGCGTCATCCGCCAGGCCTTCGACAACTTCATGATCGAGCAGACGAGCGACGAGATCCTCGGTCTGATCGGGAAGTTCGGCCAACAGTGGCAGAAGTACACCGACTCGGCCGAGCGCGTGAAGCGGCGCCTGGACAGCGTGCAGACCGAGTTCGAGCAGCTGACCGGGGCGCGCAGGCGGGCCCTGGAGCGGCCGCTGAACCAACTCGAGGACCTGCGCGTCCGCCGTGGCCTACCCGTCGACGGCGAGCTGTTCGCCGGTCCTGATGTCGCCGGCGACGACGACAACGTGCGCGAGCTGGGCGCCTGACGCTCGCTCCACGGCAGACTCCTCTGGAATGTCCGAGATGAGCCAGCCTGCGTTCGACTTCGGTCCCGGCGACGACGGGGCGCTCGACGACCCGGCCAACCCCACGTTCACGGTCTGCGAGCTGGCCGACACGTTGAACCGGACATTGCGACGCACGTTCACCGACGGCGTCTGGGTGCGTGGTGAGATCCAGGAATGGCGGGAGGCCAACGGGGGCCACGCCTACCTCACGCTGGCCGACGACACGCCGGGGCAGAAGGGCGTACTGCGCGTCCAGTTCTTCGCCCCGGCTCGGGCGCGCCTGCGCCCGCTGCTGGCCAAGCACCGCCTGCGCCTGGCGGTCGGCATGAAGGTGCGCATCTTCGGACACCTCGACTTCTATGCGCCGAGCGGGTCACTCGGGCTGAAGATGACCGACCTCGACCCGCGGTTCACGCTCGGCGACCTGGCCCAGCAGCGCGACCAGGTGCTGCGCCGCCTCGTCACCGACGGCGCGCTGGACGCCAACCGCCGCCACCGGCTGAGCCCCGTCCCGCTGCGCATCGGCGTCGTGTGCAGCCGAGGCACGGCGGCGTGGCACGACTTCCACGAGGAACTGCTGGGCAGTGGGTTCGGCTTCCATCTCGTGCTCGCCGACACCAGGGTGCAGGGGCCGGACGCACCACGCCGCGTGACGCGAGCGATCGAGGCGCTGGCTCGCCACGCCGTCGCCGGCGGCCTCGATGCCATCGTCGTCATCCGCGGTGGCGGGGCGCGCAACGAGCTGGCCGTGTTCGATGCCGAGCCGATCGCCAGGGCCATCGCCGCCGCACCGGTGCCCGTGCTCACCGGGCTCGGTCACGAGATCGACCGCAGCATCGCCGACGAGTGCGCCCACACGTCGTGGAAGACGCCGACGGCATGCGCATCCGCGCTCGTCCAGTCCGTCGCCGCCTACCTCGACAGCGCCGAAGAGCACTTCGCCGCCATCGTCGTCCGCGCTGGTCGAGGGCTCGACACGGCCGATCGCGGCGTCGTCGAGCGCGCCCACCGCATCGCCGGGCGCACGCACACCGCCGTCGAGCGGGCGGACGAGCGCCTGAGTGCGCGCATCGACCGGCTGCGCGG
>JALZMG010000313.1 GCA_030858325.1 Actinomycetota bacterium
GCCGAATCCGGTGATCACCTCGTCGAACACCAAGAACGCGCCGTGGCGGTCGCACAGCCGGCGCACCTCGTCGAGGTAGCCGTCAGCGGGAGGGAACACACCTCCCGCGCCCTGGACCGGTTCCGTGATCACCGCAGCCACCTCGTCGGCGCGCTCGGCCATCAGGACCGAGAGCGCCTCGACGTCGTCGCTCGGCACCTGCACGACGTCAGGCACGAGCGGTCCCCACCCGACGCGATTCAGGGCGATGCCCTGCGCGCTGGTCCCCCCGAGATTGGTGCCGTGGTACCCGCGCGTGCGGCTGATGACGAGCGTGCGTTCTGGATGGCCGGCGAGGCCGTGGGCGAGGCGGGCCAGCTTGATCGCCGTGTCGATGGCCTCGGAGCCCGATCCGCACAGGAATACCCTGGCGTCGTTCATCGGGCTTCGGGCGATCAGCGCGTCGGCCAGCGCGTCGGCGGGCTCGTTCGTGAACGGGTCGAAGCACGAGTACGCCTCCAAGGTGGCCAGCTGCGTGGCGACGGCATCGGCGATGTCGGCGCGGCCGTGCCCGGCAGCGCAGTACCACAAGCTCGCCATGGCGTCGACGTACTCGGTCCCGTCGGCGTCCCACAACAGGGCGCCCTTGCCGCGCACGATGGGCACGAACGACGTCTTCGTCGGCTTGGCGAACGGGTGCAGGAAGCTGGGGACGGGCGTCGCGGCGATGGTGGTGGTCTCGGCGGCCATAGCGGCACCGTATGGCATCGCGCCGCCCAGTTGTTCACGGTCACGGCCGCGGGACCGGCCAGGGCTGCGCTGCAGTCGCGCACCCGTCTGGCATCGTGAGGGCGGTGTCCATCCGTCTCCTCACGTGGAACCTGCAAGGCTCCAAGGGCGTCGTCGTCGCCGCCGTCGCCGCAACGATCGCCGCGCATGCGCCGGACGTCGTGATGTTGCAGGAGGTGCCCCGCCGGCAGGCCACTCAGCTGGCGCGACAACTGGCGCTGCCGCACCTGCACTGGACGTTCAAGCACTGGCCGGTCCCCGCCAAGGCGGAGGGCATGGCAATCATGACGGCGCATCGCGCGCTGCAGTTCCGTTCGTATGTCGTGGGGCGGGCGCCGTGGTGGAGCTGGCGGCGACGGGTCGCGCTGGAGGCCGACGTGTTCGTCGGGGGCCACCTGCGAAGCTTCGTGTGCGTCCACCTGTCGCCCCACGATGCGGCGGAGCGCCGCAGTCGCCAGGCCGAGATCGTCCTGCGCCGCCGGCGGCCCAGCACGGCGGTCATCGCCGGCGACTTCAACGACGATCCCACGGGGCCGGCACCAGCGAGGCTGCTGGCCGGCGGTTGGGTCGACGCGTGGGCGGACCGCCACGGCGACGCCGCCGGGGCGACGAACTGGACGATCGGCGACCGGGTCGGGCGGCTGCCGACGCAGCGTCTCGACTACGTGTTCGTGCCGGCGGGATGGACCGTCGCCGACTGCCTGGTCGTCGACGCGCCGCTCGAGCCGCTCGCCCAGCTGTCGGACCACCTGCCGCTCGTCGCCGTCGTCGACCCTCCGGACGGCACCGATGGCTGATCCGCGCCAGCACCACGGCGGCGAGTGGGAGCCCGACCGCGAACCGGTTGGGCACGACGCCATGCTCGGGAAGGTCCGCAAGCTCTTGGCCAAGGCCGAGGCCACCGACAACGCCAACGAGGCCGATGCGTTCTCACTGAAGGCGGCGCAACTGATCGCCGCCCATCGGATCTCGCCCGAGCGCCTGGCCCGCACCGACGACGAGCAGTTGCTGGTGCGGCGCATCGTCATCGGCCGCGGCGGTTACGTGCGCGCCCGGCTGGCGCTGCTCGGGGCGATCGCCCGGGCGCACGATGCCGAAGTGGTCTTCGAGTCGGGACCCGCTGGTGCGACGGCACTCGTCGCCGGGTTCGCCGACGACCTCGAAGCAACAGCGGTGCTGTACGCGTCGCTGCACGTGCAGGCCGCGGGGCAGATGGCCGCCATTCGCCGCGCCAGTCCGGCGGCGACGCAGCGCTGGCGGCGATCGTTCCTGTTCGGATT
>JALZMG010000320.1 GCA_030858325.1 Actinomycetota bacterium
CTGCTACCTCGTGCTGCGCGGCGTGAAGACGCTCGGCGTGCGGATGGACCGTCACTGCCAGAATGCCCGGGCCGTCGTCGATCTGCTCGTGCGCCACCCTGGCGTCGAACGCGTCCTGTACCCGCAGTTGCCGGATCATCCCGGCCACCGTGCTGCGGCCAAGCAGATGCGCGACTTCGGCGGGATGGTCAGCTTCAGGGTGCGCGGCGGCGCCGCCGCGGCCAAGCGGGTGGCTGCGGCGACCGAGCTGTTCACGCTGGCCGAGTCGCTCGGCGCCGTGGAGAGCCTGATCGAGCATCCGGGCGAGATGACGCACGCGTCGGTCGCCGGCTCGCCGTTGGAAGTACCGGACGACCTGCTCCGGCTGTCCGTCGGCATCGAATCGTCGGCCGACCTCGTGGCCGACCTGGAGCAGGCACTGGTGGCGCGCTAGGCCATGAATGACGTCGCCGACACCTCTGACCGTCGGCCGATCGTCGTCGCCGCCAACCGACTTCCGGTGACGCGCAGCGGGGACGACTGGAGCCCGAGCCCAGGCGGGCTCGTGCGCGCGCTTGTGCCGCTGGTGCGGGCGACGGGCGGGACGTGGGTCGGCTGGACCGGTGTCGCCGACGACGCGCCCGAGCCGTTCGTCCACGACGGCGTGCGCCTCCATCCTGTCGCCATCACGGGCGAGGAGGTGCAGCGCTACTACGAGGGGTTCGCCAACGACACGTTGTGGCCGCTGTACCACGACGCGCTGCGCGACTCGACCTACAGTGCCGCCGACTGGGTGGCCTACCAGCGCGTCAATGAGCGCTTTGCGGCGACGCTGGCCGCGGTCGCCCCCGAGCGCGCCGTCGTGTGGGTGCAGGATTACCACCTGCAGCTCGTGCCTCGACTGCTACGCGAGCGACGGCCGGACGTGCTGATCGGGTTCTTCTTCCACATCCCGTTCCCGCCGCACGAGTTGTTCATGCGCCTGCCGTGGCGCACGGAGATCGCCGCCGGGCTGGCCGCCTGCGACCTCGTCGGGTTCCAGCGGTCGATCAACGCGACGAACTTCACGGCCGTCTGCGACGAACTGCTCGGCGAGCGCCCGCATTCCGGTGCGTACCCGATCTCGATCGACGTCGCCGAGCTGGAGGCGGTCGCCGCAGGGCGCAACATCAGGCAGCAGTCCAACCGCGCGCGGTCCCGACTCGGTGAGCCGGAGCTGGTGCTGCTCGGCGTCGACCGTCTCGACTACACGAAGGGCATCAACCAGCGCCTGCGCGCGTTCCAGTCACTGCTCGACGACAGCCAGTTGGACATCGAGCGGGCGGTGATGGTGCAGGTCGCCACGCCGACGCGCGAGGGCGTCGAGCACTACCAGAACGAGCGGCGAGAGATCGAGCACCTCGTCAGCGAGATCAACGGCGTCCACGGTCGTCTCGGCCACCCGGCGATCCACTACCTGTACCAGTCGTTGCCGCTCGACGAGCTGGTCGCGCTGTACCGCACCGGTGACGTCATGCTTGTGACGCCGCTGCGCGACGGCATGAACCTGGTCGCCAAGGAGTACGTCACGACGCGTCTCGACGGCGACGGCGTCCTCGTGCTGTCGGAGTTCGCCGGCGCCGCCGACGAGTTGGTCGACGCCGTTCTCGTCAACCCGCACGACGAAAAGGCGCTGCGCGAGGCGATCATGACGGCCGTCGAGATGCACCGCCACGAGCGGCGGGCGCGCATGGCCCGGTTGCGCGAGGTCGTGCGGGCCAGCGACGTGCAGGGGTGGGCGGAGCGCTTTCTCGCCGATCTGGCGGCCAGCGAGCAGGACTGAGCGGTGCCGTTCGAGGACGACGTGGGCCTCGAGGGGCCCGACGATCCGGCGGGGCTGGCGGTGATCGCCGCCGCGCTGGCCCGGCCGTTGCTCGTCGGGCTCGACGTCGACGGTGTGCTGGCGCCGATCGTCGCCCATCCCGCCGACGCCGAGCTGCTGCCGGGGGTGCTGGAGTCGGTCGGACGCCTGGCCGCGCTGGACGGCGT
>JALZMG010000325.1 GCA_030858325.1 Actinomycetota bacterium
GACCCACGCAGCGCCACCGTCTCACGGTGAACGGTCTTCAGCTGCGCCGGAGCGGGAGGCGCACGCAGAGCACCGTCTGGCCGGGTCGGGAGTCGATCGTGATCTGGCCGTGGTGGCGCTCGACGACGATCCGTCGGGAGATGTCGAGCCCGAGCCCTGTGCCCTTGCCGACCTCCTTAGTCGTGTAGAACGGCTCGAACGCGCGAGCGCGCACGTCGCTGGGCATCCCTGCGCCGGTGTCGGCGATCTCGACGACGACGTCGTCGCCATCGACTCGGGTCGAGATGCGCAGCGTGCCGTCGCCCTCCATCGCATCGATCGCGTTGTCGATCAGGTTCGTCCAGACCTGGTTCAGCTCGCCGGGGTTGGCCTCGATGCGCGGGAGGTCGGCGGCTTCGTCGCGCACGACGGTGACGCCGTCGCGCAACTTGTGCCCGAGCATGACGAGCGTGCTGGTGATCCCGTCGGTGACGTCGATCTGCTGCACAGACGCACGGTCCACCTGGGAGTACGACTTGACGGCGTCGACGAGTGCCGAGATGCGCGCCGCCGACTCCTTGACCTCGGCGAGCAGCGCTCGGGTCGACAACGTGCTGGCGACCCACTCCAGGCCAGGTTCGAGGTGCTCGCCTTCAAGGATCTCGGCCGCTCGCTCGCACCACGCCGTGTCCACCCCTGCGGCAGCGAGCGACGGAGCGATGCGCCACGCGCCCTCGACGCCGCGTTGGTCGAGCCAGTCGACGAGCTGCTCCTCGCGATCGGCGGCGACGAGTGGATCGACGCGTGCCGCGGGTGTGTCGATCTCGCGCCGCAGCGCGTCGATCGCCACGAAGTGCTCGGCGAGGAGCGACTGCTCGGCGAGCCGGGCGAGCGACGACAGCAACGTCTCGCAGGTCGTCTGCAGCTCGTCGACGGCACGGGTCGTCGCCGACGCCGGGTTGTTCAGCTCGTGGGCCAGACCGGCGGCCAGCCGGCCGAGCGCGATCAACGCCTCGCGCTGTCGTGACAGCGAATCCATGCTGCGCACGGTCTGGAAGAAGCCGGTGATCAGGTGGATGCTGAACGGGAACCACGCTCGCGCCATCCGGCCGAGCTCGTCGGCCGGAACCCTCAGCATGCGGCCGGAGCTCTTGCCCCGGCCGGTCGCCAGGTAGCTGCTCGTGTCGTCCCACGCCTGGAACCCCCCCGCCCACACACCGGGCCGGTCCATCGTGCGCATGACGACGGCCTCCTCCCGACCCGCGCGGCGGACGAGCTGGACCTCGCCTTCGAGGAGGACCCACCAGCACTGCGCCGGATCGCCCTCACGGAACAGCTCTTGACCGTCGTCGAACGGGACCTCGTGGCTGACGCCGTGCAGCTCACCGAGCTGCTCGTCGGTCAGCCCGTCGAAGATGAACAGCTGGCGCAGCTCGGCGACGTCCATCAGATCGTCGCCAGGTAGCGGTGGACCAGGTACACGGACATCGCGCCCTCGCCGACGGCCGACGCGACCCGCTTCATCGAGTCGAGCCGCACGTCACCGGCGGCGAACACACCGGGCACGCTCGTCTCCAATGCGAACGGGGCCCGGGTCAAGGGCCAGCGCGAGCCGCACTCCTTGCGCAACAACACGTCCGGTCCGGTGATCACGAACCCGCGCTCGTCGCGCACGACGTCGTCGCCGAGCCAGTCCGTGCGCGGCGTCGCGCCGATGAACGCGAACAGCCAGTTGGCGCTGACGTCGTCCTTCGTGGCGGTCGTATGATCGAGGACCGTCAACCCCTCGAGGTGGTCCGTCCCGCGCCCGGCGACGACTTCGCTGTGCAGGCGCACCTCGACGTTGTCCGTCGCGCCGATGCGCTCGACGAGGTACTTCGACATCGCCTTGTCGAGCGCGTCCGATCGAACGAGCATGACGACGCGCCGGGCGTAGCGGGCGATGTTCAACACGGCCTGACCCGCTGAGTTCGCCGCGCCGACGACGTAGACGTCGTCGCCCTCGCACGATCGAGCTTCGCTCGCGCTGGCGCCGTAGTAGACGCCGCGACCGGCCAGCTCACCGAGGCCGGGCGCATCGAGCAGCCGGTACGAGACGCCCGACGCGACGAGCACCGTGCGCGCCTCGATCGAGCTGTCGTCGGCGAAGCGGACCGCGCGCACCGGCCCGCGCGTCTCGAAACCGACGACGTCACGAGCGAGCACCATCTCGGCCCCGAAGCGGCGGGCCTGGGCGACGGCGCGGTGGGTCAGCTCGGCGCCCGAGAGGCCCTTCGGGAACCCGAGGTAGTTCTCGATCGCCGCGCTCTGGCCGGCTTGACCGCCGGGCGCCTCACGCTCGATGACGACCGTCTGCAGCCCCTCCGATGCGGCGTACACCGCAGCGGCCAGCCCGGCCGGACCGCTGCCGACGATGCACAGGTCGTACAGCGGCTTCTCGGCACTCGTGCGCAAGCCCAGCGCACCGGCCAGCTCGAACGTCGAGGGCGCGCGCAGCGGTGCGCCGTCCGGGACGAGCACGAGCGGCAGCTCGGCCGCTGTCGCCATCGCCGTCTCCTGCAACCGTCGCGCCTCCTCGTCCCGCTCGAGGTCGAGCCAGCGGTAAGGGACGTAGTTGCGGGCGAGGAACGTCTTGATCTGGTAGCTCCGCTCCGACCAGCGGTGCCCGACGACGCGCAGCTCCGCTCGGTCGTCGGGGTGTGCCTCGCGCCAGTCGCCCAAGAGGTCGTCGAGGACGGGGTACAGCCGTTCCTCGGGAGGGTCCCACGGCTTGAGCAGGTAGTAGTCGAGGCCGATCTCGTTGATCGCGGTGATCGCGACGTCGGTGTCGGCATACGCCGTCAGCAGGACGAGCTTGGCGTCAGGCGCGTGCGCTCGCGCCTGTTCGAGGAACTCGACCCCGGTCATCGACGGCATCCGCTGGTCGGACGCGATCAGCGCGACGCGCCGGTCGCGCAGCGCGAACTCGCACAGCACGGTGAGCGCTTCGGCGCCGGACGTCGCCCGGACGATCTGGTAGTCCGCGCCGTAGTGACGGCGCAGGTCGCGAGTGATCGCCTGCGACACCGCGGGATCGTCGTCGACCGTCAGGATCGTCGGCTTGGCCACCACACCTTTCCCGTCTCGCTTTCTGGGCGCGGACCTTGTCACATTAGAGCATCTCCGCGCCCAGACGGCCGAACCCGGCCGCAACGCCGGCGCGGCCACTGCGGCGGCGAGGCGTAGCGTTCGTGCCCAACGCACCCTAGCTAGGGAACGTTGCGAGCCGTAGCACGGCGCGCGGTCGACGCGATCGGCGCGGCGAACGACGAGCCCCGCCAAGCGACATCGGTCGGACACAATGTGAAGTGGACGAAGCGGCCGCCAGCCCAGGAAATTTCGTGCGAGCCGTTCGGAACCGCGTAGCGGGCGGGCATTCTCGCCGAGCCGGCACCGGCCGCAGGGCCGGCTCGCCGAGGATGCCGGCGCAAACCCTGACCTGCTTCACGAGGCTCAGCGTGTATCACAAATGGATCAATCCGTGGCCGCCTGCAAGCCCGTGCTGTCTGGTGGTCCGTAGTCCGTCGGTTTGGGCATACGCCCTGGTAGGACCGGACATCAGAGTACCGCGCCCTACAGGCCAACACCGCTCGTGCTGCCTGGGGGTCAAGAGGTCGGAGGTTCAAATCCTCTCAGCCCGACTGGACGGGCACCTCAGGCCGGCTACTCAACCCCGACGCCTGACGTCCCATGGCTGTTCGAGCGGCGCACCCAGTGCCGTGCCAGCGAACATTCGGGGTGTCGGGGCAGTCACCAGATCGTTGCCCTCCATCCTCCATCAGGGCATTCGGTACTCAAGATCCGCGGGCGGATGCGCATGGCGGCACGGCGACGTATCCGCCGATGCGCCGTCGACGACCGCGCCCTCGGTGGCACTGCTTGCCATCGTTAGCGTCGGCAGGCCATCGAGGACGCGCTCGATCACGCGCGGATTGCGGTCTCATCCCTCCTGTGATCGCGCGACTCCTGTGACGCCCGCAAGGCTTCGCCTGCCGTCCAGAGTGCGATGGCGACGAGCGCGACATCCTTGGCGAGGAACTGCCCCGGGTCCGGCGACAGGTACGGGAAGCCGTAGTCCGGCTGCCATGCTCCCGGCGTC
>JALZMG010000144.1 GCA_030858325.1 Actinomycetota bacterium
CCCGGCCGCCGCGGGTCGCCATCGTCGGGCGGCCCAACGTCGGCAAGAGCACGCTGTTCAACCGGCTCGTCGGGGAGGACCGTGCCGTCGTCCACGACCTGGCCGGCACGACGCGCGACGCCATCGACACGCTCGTCGAGACCGAGGACGGCCCCATCGTGTTCGTCGACACGGCCGGGATGCGGCGGCGGGCGAAGATCGACGACGCCGCCGAGTACTACTCGTTCGTGCGGGCGCTGCGGGCGATCGACGACGCCGACATCGCGCTGCTCGTGATCGACGCCACCGAAGGCGTGACCGGGCAGGACCAGCGGCTGGCCGAGCGCATCGACGCGGCCGGGTGCCCGGTCCTGGTGCTGCTCAACAAGTGGGAGTTGATCGATGATCCCGAACAGCGCATCAGCGTGCTCGCCGAGATGTCCCGGAAGATGGCCTTCATCGGCGACGCCCCCGTGCTCAAGGTCTCGGCGCTGACGGGTAGGGGCGTCAACAAGCTGCGCCCCGTGCTGCAGGACGCGATCATGCAGTACCACCGTCGCGTGCCGACCAAGGACGTCAACCGCGTGCTCGCCGAGGCCCAACAACGCCAGCCGGCCGGCCACGGCGTCAAGGTGCTGTACGCCGTGCAGGGGGCCACCGACCCGCCGACGTTCACCCTGTTCGCCAACCGGGAAGTGCCCCAGACCTACGTGCGCTACCTGGAGCGCTCGATCCGCGAGGCGTTCGAGTTCGGGTCGACGCCGCTGAAGCTGCGCGTGCGCAAGAAGGGTTCGTGACCGCCTGATGCCGTGGTGCGAGGAGTGCGCCAAGTACTTCGCCCCGTCGGCGATGACCGCCGACGGTCACTGCCCGCGCTGCGACCGCGACCTGGACGCGCCGCAGATGCGCTCAGGCGACGGCGAGGCCGACGTCGACGCTCCGCCGACACCGTGGCACTTCAAGCTGATGGTCGTCGCGCTCGTCGTCTACCTCGGGTGGCGGTTCGTCGGCATCTTCGGCTGACCCGAGTGTTTCCCCTCGCCCGAGTGTTTCGTGCGGGGCATCCCCTCACGAAACACTCGGGTGCGATCCGGCGGGCGCTGCGCGGCCGGGCACACGTTCTGCGTGAGCACAGACGCCGAGAAACGACGTTCGTGGTCACACACAGAACCCGTCGGACGGCGCTGACGTAGGGACTGGTGGCGACGCCAACCATCGGCGAGTGTTGGAGAGGGTCGACACCTGGCCTCGTCATCCTGGTCGTGCCGACGGCCGGTAGCATCGGCCGCCGAGTCACGGGCTGTGGCGCAGTTTGGTTAGCGCGCTTGACTGGGGGTCAAGAGGTCGGAGGTTCAAATCCTCTCAGCCCGACCAACAAACTCCTGCTCAGAGGCTAGTTCGCTCGAACGGTCGAACGGTTGGCGGGGGGAGACGCCAACCGGGACGCCAACAGCGAGGGTCCTGCTCACTTCACCAGATGGAGAAGCACCGATGGCCCGCGAGTTCGCAGAAGTACTTCTGCGGGCCGTGGCGGCGAACTGCTGGCCTCTGAGCTGGGGATGGGGCGGCCGTCCGAATCCTCGCATCGTGCGAGGCTTTCCGACTTCGGCTTGACCGCCAACCAGTCGTCGCGGGTGGCAGGCGGTGGCGTCCATCCCGTTCGACGAGTCCGAGGAGCCCCTGTCAAAGCCAAGGCAAGCGATACAACCGGTTGTTCTGCTCGCGACGCCAGACGAACACTGAGCGAAGGCCCGCCAGCGACGCACCGTGCCCGGCGTCGTCTCGCAGCGACGAGCGATCTCCTCATTCGCCACTCCGTCGGCAGCGAGCAACAACCCGCGCGACTGCACCACCCGCGCAGGTACGGCCGCAGGGCGTCGCGCGAGCGCTCCAGGCGGGTCGCGCGATCTCATTGGTGGCCACACCCTCGGCCGCCCGGGCGATGTGGGAGGAACTGGCGAGGAACCTTCCGCTGCTGCGCCACCAGCTGTCATCGACGGCGGGACGCGAGATGCGCGCCGCCACGGCATCGACCCGACCACGCCGGCCGGTGAGCGTCTGATCTCGCTCGTCATCCGTCAGCGGGTCGATCTCGCTGCTCGAGCTGCACGATCGGTAGCAGCTGCCGGTCGCCGACGCGCTCGACACCGCGCTGTGGGCACGCTCGCCGCGCCCGACA
>JALZMG010000145.1 GCA_030858325.1 Actinomycetota bacterium
TGGCTGAGCATCACCCGCGTCGCCACGTCGGCCGGCCCGTCGGCACTGGCGTCCTCGATGAAGTCGGCCAGGTTGGACTCGTCCTCCTCGCCGATCGGCGAGTCCAGCGACAGCGGGTCGAGCGAGATGCGCAGCAGCTCGCGCACGCGGTCGGGCTCGAGCTGCACGCGCCGGGACAGCTCGTCGATCGACGGCTCGCGCTCCAGCTCCTGGTGCAGCTGGCGCTTGGCGCGGATGACCCGGTTCATGTGCTCGACCATGTGGACGGGGATGCGGATCGTGCGCGCCTGGTCGGCGATGGAGCGGGTGATCGCCTGGCGGATCCACCACGTCGCATACGTCGAGAACTTGAAGCCCTTCGTGTGGTCGAACTTGTCGACCGCCCGCATCAACCCCAGGTTGCCCTCTTGGATCAGGTCGAGCAGCTGCATGCCCCGGCCGGAGTAGCGCTTGGCGATGCTGACGACGAGGCGCAGGTTGGCCTGGGTCAGCTCGCTCTTGGCCCGCTCGCCGCGCTGCACGAGACGCAGCAGGCGGCGCATCTCGGCCGTTTCCAGCGGCACGGGCTCGGCGGCCTCCTCGTCGATCCGCGCCGCGGCCAGGTGGCCCTGCTCGATGAGCTGGGCCAGACGCCGCTCGTCGTCGCCGGTCAACAGGTCGACCTGGCCGATCTCGCGCAGGTACATGCGCACACCGTCGGACGTCGCCTGCTCGCCGCGCGGCGCGGGCCGGCGGGTGCGCTGCCGCTGGCGTCGCGCCAGCAGGTGCTCGTCCTCGTCGTCGGTGTCGGTCAGGCGCCGGGCGAGCGTCGGCGTGTCGTCCTCGGCGGACTCACTGTCGGCGTCGTCGAGGGCCTCGTCGATGGCGATCCCGGCGTCGGTCAGGGCGTGGCGGACCGTGGCCAGGACGTCGCCGGTGAGCTCGACGTCGCGCAGCACCAGCGCCACCTCTTCGGCGTGGACGTTGCCGGCCTGGCGCCCCTTCCACAACAGCCCGCTCCACTCGGCAGAGTCGACGTCGCGCAACGGTGGACCCGAGTCGTCCCCCTCTGCTGCGGTGACGTCGGGCGCTCGGAGATCCTCAGTGTCCCCCCTGGGGCCGTTCCTCCATCCGTCGATGAAGCCAACCTAGCAACCACTCCGCGGCAGGGCCGCTCGCAATCGGCGACCCCAGCTCGTCCAACTTGAGCTGGGCGTCGCGATCGTCGCGGATGTGCTGCTCGTCGCTGGTCGCCCGGCGCCGGCCCAGCTCCCGGCGGACGGCGGCGACGACGAGGTTGCGGGCCTCCACGTCCGGATCGACGTCGATGTCGACGACGGCGGCCCGCGCCAGCACCTCCTGGACATCGGGCTCGGCGGCGGCGAGAGCGGCGTCGAGATCGCCGTTCGTGCCGGCCAGCGCGAGGAACGCCCGCCGGTGCACCTCGTCGTGGAACAGCTCCTCGACGAGCCATCCGGCGATCGCGTCCCAGTCCTGGGCGAGCAGCGTGACGGCGACGAACTCGGCGTTTTCGCGCACGGCCTGGCGGCGCGGTGCGGCCACGGCCACCGACGGTCTGCGGACGCGCTGTTCGGCGACGCGGACCAGGTCGACGACAGGCAACCCGACCTCCGAGGCGACCTGGCCGGCGTACAGCTTGCGCACGTTCAGATCGGGATGCTCGTTGACGACGCCCATTGCCCGCTCGGCCAGCCGGGCGCGGTCCTCCGGCGTGCGCAGCGGCTGCCCGTTCATGGCTCTGGTCAGGCGGAACGCGAGGAACGGGGCGGCATCGGTGACCGTCGCCTGCAGCGCCTCGGGGTCGCGCTGGGCCAGGCCGCCGGGGTCCTGCCCGTCGGGCAGGCGGGCGACGGCGACCTGCACCTGGTACTTCTGCTCCCACTCGTAGAAGCGTTCGGCAGCTCCCTGGCCGGCGGCGTCGGCGTCGAAGGCCAAGACGACACGGCTGGCATAGCGCTTGAGCAGGCGGACGTGCTCCTCCGTGAACGCCGTCCCGCACGTCGCCACGGCCCGCGGCACACCCGCCTGGTGGAATCCGATCACGTCCGTGTAGCCCTCGCACACGACGACCTGGTCGGCCGCGGCGATGGCGGCCTTGGCCCAGTTGAGGCCGTACAGCGTCTTCGACTTCTTGTAGATGTCGGTTTCCGGCGAGTTCTTGTATTTCGCCGGGTCGTCCGAGCCCGGCAGCACGCGCCCGCCGACGGCGACCGCCTCGCCGGTGTCGGAGAAGATGGGGAACACGACGCGGGCGCGCAGCGAGTCCTGCATCCGGTTGCCGCGGTTCATGAACGCCAGCCCGGTCGCCCTCAGCAGCTCGGCGTCGACGCCGGACCCGCGCGACAGCGCGTCCCACTCGTCGGGCGCCCAGCCCAGCTTGAACGTCCTCGCCGTCTCGCCGCTGAGTCCGCGCTGGCGCAGGTACTCGCGCGCCGGCCTGGCCGCCGGGTCGACGAGCAGGCGCTGGTGGTACCAATCGACGGCCACCTGCATCGCCTCGACGAGGCGCTTGCGGCGGGCTCGCTCGCGCGTCTGGCCCGTCGAGGTGTACGTCAGCTGCATGCCCGAGCGCGCCGCCAGCCATTCGACGGCGCCGACGAAGTCGAGGTGTTCGTGTTCCTGGACGAACGTGAACACGTCACCCGACTGGTCGCAGCCGAAGCACTTGTAGCGCCCCGTCTCCTCACGCACATTGAACGACGGCGACTTCTCGGCGTGGAACGGGCACAGTCCGACGAGGTTGCGCCCGACCTTGCGCAGCGTGACGAACTCGCCGACGACGTCGCCGATCGACACCGTCGCGCGGAGCCGTTCGATGTCGGCGTCGGCGATCGCCACGCGCGCCTAGCGCTTCACGACCGCTGGTCGTCCGGCTCGAGGGTCTCCAGGCTGCCGCGCAGCTGTGGCTCGTCCTCCTCCCCCAGTTCTTCGGCCGAAGGCTCGCCCTTGCCCTTCCTGATCGACAGGGTGATCGAGATCCCGAGGACGATGGCGATGATCACGAGCGAGAGGAACGTCGGGATGTGATACCACTCGGCGATGATCATCTTCACGCCGACGAAGGCGAGGATGATGGCCAGCCCCTGCTGGAGGTAGTGGAAGCGGGCGTGCATGTCGGCGAGCAGAAAGTACAGCGCGCGCAGCCCGAGGATGGCGAACGCGTTCGAGGCGAACACGATGAACTGCTCGCGGCTGACGGCCAGCACGGCGGGAACGCTGTCGACGGCGAAGATGACGTCGGTGGCCTCGACGAGCAGCAGCACGGCGAACAGCGGGGTGGCCAACCGTTTCCCGTTCTCCTTCGTGAACAGGTGCGGCCCGTCGAGTTTGTCCGTGCTCGGGACGACCCGGTTGATGACCTTGAGGAATCGGCTGTTGGCCGGGTCGGCGTGCTCCTTGTCGCCGAAGATCATGCGCGCCGCGGTGAACAGCAGGAACGCGCCGAACACGTAGAGGATCCAGTCGAATCGCTCGATCAGGGCGACGCCGGCGAAGATGAAGATGGCGCGCATCACGAGCGCTCCGAAGATGCCCCAGAACAGCACGCGGTGCTGGTACTTCGGCGGCACCTTGAAGTAGCTCATCAACAGGGCCCAGACGAAGACGTTGTCGACGCTGAGGCTCTTTTCGATCAGGTAGCCGGAGAAGTACTCACCGGTCGCCGCACCGCCGAACCACCACAGGACGACGAGTGAGAAGGCGACGCCGATGGAGATCCACACCGTCGACTCGAGGGCCGCCTCCTTCGTCGTGATCTCGTGCGCCTCGCGGTGGAACACGAGCAGATCGAGCAGCAAGAGTGCGGCGATCAGCCCGACGAGCACCGTCCAGTGCCAGGGCTCGACGTCAAGGACGACGAAGTTGCCGCCGCCGCCGCTCTCTGCGCCGAGGAGCGAACCGAAACTTGCGAGGTTCATGCCGTCGACGCCGCCGTGGCTCCGACGATCGCCTGCGCCGCAGCGAGGCGGGCGATCGGCACGCGGAATGGCGAGCAGCTGACGTAGTCGAGCCCGGCGTCGAAGAACAGGGCGATGCTCTCGGGGTCACCGCCGTGCTCGCCGCACACGCCGAGCTTGAGCTTGGGTTTCGTCTGGCGGCCACGATCGGCGCCCATGCGCACCAGCTCGCCGACGCCTCCGACGTCGATCGTCTCGAACGGGTTGCGCTTGAGCAGACCCTGCTCCAGGTAGGCCGGCATCATCCGGCTCTCGACGTCGTCGCGGCTGAACCCGAACGCCATCTGCGTCAGGTCGTTCGTGCCGAAGCTGAAGAAGTCGGCCTCCTCGGCGAGCTCGTCGGCGCGCACGGCCGCCCGCGGCGTCTCGATCATCGTGCCGATCGTGATGTCCGGCTTCTTGCGCAGGTGCTTCGTGGCCGCCTCGACTTCGACCTCGACCCAGCTGCGCGCCAGCGCCAGTTCCTCGCGGGTGACGGTGAGCGGGATCATGATCTCGACGATCGGGTTCTTACCCCGCCGGCGCAGATCGGAA
>JALZMG010000376.1 GCA_030858325.1 Actinomycetota bacterium
ACTGGGCGCCGCAGATCTTCGGCCACGACGCGCTGACGGCGCTGGCCGTCGTCGGGCGCGAGGTGCCACGCATCGAGCTGGGGACGAGCGTCGTGCCGACGTACCCGCGGCACCCGATGATGCTCGCTCAGCAGGCGCTGACCGTGAACGCGGCGAGCGGGGGCCGGCTGTGCCTGGGGATCGGCCTCAGCCATCAGATCGTTATCGAGTCGATGATGGGCATGAGCTTCGACAAGCCCGTGCGTCACCTGCGCGAGTACCTCCAGGTGCTTGGACCGATCTCGCGCGGCGAGGCGGTGTCGTTCGATGGGGAGGTCTATCGAGTGCACGGGCAGGTGTCGGCGCGCGGCGCCACCCAGTACCCGACGGTCGTCGCCGCGCTCGGCCCGCAGATGCTGAAAGCGGCCGCCGAGCTGGCCGACGGGACGCTCACGTGGTGCACCGGGCCGGCGACGCTTGCCGGCCACATCATCCCGACGATCACTGCCGCTGCAGACGCCGCAGGCAGGCCGGCGCCTCGGGTCATCGCCGCACTGCCGGTGTGCGTGACGACCGACCTCGACACGGCGAGGACGCGTGCAGCCAAGGTCTTCGCCGTCTACGGTCAGCTGCCGAGTTACCGGGCGATGCTCGACCGCGAGGGAGCGGCCGGCCCTGCCGACGTCGCCATCATCGGCAGCGCTGACGAGGTCGCTGGGCGGATCGGCGAGCTGGCGGCGATCGGCGTCACCGACTTCGCCGCCGTGGAGTTCGGCGCAAACCCCGACGAGCAGGCGGCCACTCGAGCTGCCGTGCGCACGCTCCGATAACTCATCCGAGGTTTCGCGCACCCGGGGGGCTTGCCGCCCCCCGTCCGGTCCCGAAAGCCTCGGGTGCACGAAAGCCTCGGGTGCACGAAAGCCTCGGATGGATCTACGTCAGCGTGACGGGGGTGGCCGCAGTCGCCGCGGCGGTGGCGCGGAACTCGTCGAAGAGGTCGTTGCCCTTGTCGTCGTCGACGACGACGAACGCCGGGAAGTCGACGACGTCGATCTTCCACACCGCCTCCATGCCCAGCTCGGGGTACTCCAGCACCTCGACGCGCGTGATGTTGTCCAGCGCCAGCCGGGCCGCCGGGCCGCCGATCGAGCCGAGGTAGAAGCCGCCGTGCTGACGGCACGACTCGGTGACCTGGCGGGAGCGGTTGCCCTTGGCCAGCATGACCATCGACCCACCGGCGGCCTGAAATTGTTCGACGTAGCTGTCCATCCGGCCGGCCGTCGTCGGCCCGAACGACCCGGACGCGTACCCCTGCGGCGTCTTCGCCGGCCCGGCGTAGTACACGCAGTGGTCGCGTAGATACCGGGGCATCTCCTCGCCGGCGTCGAGACGCTCTCTGATCTTGGCGTGGGCGATGTCGCGGGCGACGACCATCGGCCCGGTCAGCATCACCCGTGTCCGAACGGGATGCGCCGACAGGGTGGCAAGGATCTCGCCCATCGGCTGCGTCAGGTCGATGCGCACGGCGGGCTGCTCCTCCGCCTCTGCGGCCGCCAGCTCGTCGGGCGTCGGCAGGAACCGGGCCGGGTCGGTCTCCAACTGCTCGAGAAACACGCCGTCGCGGGTGATCTTGCCCTTGGCCTGGCGGTCGGCCGAGCACGAGACGGCCAGCGCCACGGGGCAGCTGGCGCCGTGGCGGGGGAGGCGGACGATGCGGACGTCGTGGCAGAAGTACTTGCCCCCGAACTGCGCGCCGATCCCCGTCTGCTGGGCGAGGCGCAGCACCTTGGCCTCCAGTTCGACGTCGCGGAACCCATGGCCCGCTGGAGACCCCGTCCGGGGCAACGAGTCGAGGTAGTGGGTCGACGCGAGCTTGGCCGTCTCGACGGCGAACTCGGCCGACGTGCCACCGACGACGACGGCCAGGTGGTACGGCGGGCACGCCGCCGTGCCCAGCGCCTGCAACTTGTCGAAGATCCACGGCAACAACGTGGCCTCGTTGAGCAGCGCCTTGGTCTCCTGGCAGAGGTACGACTTGTTGGCGCTGCCGCCGCCCTTGGCGATGAACAGGAACGAGTACGTCTCGCCGCCGGCGGCGGCGATCTTGATCTCTGCCGGCAGGTTCGTGCCCGTGTTGGCTTCGTCGTACATCGACAGCGGCGCCATCTGGCTGTAGCGCAGATTCGACGTCTCGTAGGTCTGCTGCACGCCGCGGGCGATCGCCGCCTCGTCGCCGCCGCCCGTGAACACGAACTGCCCCTTTTTGGCCTTGACGATGGCCGTGCCCGTGTCCTGGCACATCGGCAGGACACCGCCGGCGGCGATCGAGGCGTTCTTCAGCAGGTCGAGCGCGACGAAGCGGTCGTTGTCGCTGGCCTCCGGATCGTCGAGCACGTTGCGCAACTGGGCCAGGTGCTCGGTGCGCAGGAAGTGGGCGATGTCGTGCATCGCCGCCGCGGTCAGCGCGGTGATCGCCGCCGGGTCGACCTTGACGAAGGCGCCCTCCGGTGTGTCGAACGTCGACACACCGTCGGTCGTGACGAGCCGGTACTCGGTGTCGTCCGGCCCGAGCGGCAGCATCTCGTGTACTCGACGTCGGCCATGGCGTGACGGTACGACGTCCTCGGTTCCTCAATCGCGATCTGGGCGCGCCCTGACCAGCCCGCCGAATTTGTGAACGGGTCGCGCCCAGAACGGCGAGCACTATTGCAGGACGGGCCGCGCCACGGGTACCAGCTGAAGACGGAGTTCGAGACGGCGACCGGCGGCGTGTGGCCGCTCAACGTCGGCCAGGTGTACACCACGCTCGACCGCCTCGGTCGCGACGGGCTGGTCGACGTCGATGGCCACGACGGCCAGAAGACGTATCGCCTGACACCTGCCGGAGCGGCGGCGCTCGGCGAGTGGTGGGAAGCGGTGCCGGCAGAGGACCCACCGCCGCGCGACGAGTTGATGCTCAAGGTGCTGATGGCGATCGAGCACGGCGCCGGTCACGCCCGCGACGTGATCACCCATCAGCGCAGCGCGCTGCTGGCGCTCCTCCAGCGCCACCGCCGTGAGCGCCGCACGCCGCCACCCGATGCAGGCGGCGAGGCTGTCGCCTCGTCGCTCGTCGCCGACGCGCTCGTCGTGCGCGCCGAGGCCGACCTGCGCTGGCTCGACCTTTGCGAGGCCCGGCTGGACCGCAGCGCTCGACCGGCGACCTCGAGCGCGACCGCACGCCCAACTGCCTCACGCAAGGACGGCCGATGACATCGCTCCTCACCCACGAACGTGCCGCCGGCGACGATCCCCCGGTGCCCGCCCTGGAGCTGCACGCAGTCGTCAAACGTTACGACACCGGCGCGGCGGAGGTCCGTGCCTTGTCGGGAGTTTCCCTCGCCGTGGCACCGGGCGAGCTGGTGGCCGTGATGGCCGCGTCCCGCCGTCGCGAGGTGCACGGCGACGACCTCGCCGCCGACTGACCGCACCCGTTCCGACTCTGAGCACCGTTCTTGCGCATGACCGCGCGAAACGGTGCTCAGAATCGACCTTCGGCGCGGTCAGTGGCCGGGGACCTCGGTCGATGGGTCCTGCGGCCAGCGGTGCTTGGGGTAGCGGCCGGCCATGTCCTTGCGCACGTCGGCCCAGGAGCCGGCCCAGAAGCCCGGCAGGTCGGCGGTGACCTGGATCGGCCGATCGGCGGGGGACAGCAGCGACAGCGTCAGCGGCACACGCCCGCCGGCGACGGCCGGATGCACACGCACACCGAACACGTCCTGCACGCGCACGGAGACGGTCGGCCGTTCGGCGGTGTAGTCGATCGGCGCCACCCGCCCAGACGGCAGTTCACACGAAGCCGGCGCCAGCGCGTCGAGCTCGGCGCCGAGCGGCCACGGGAGTTGATGGCGCAGCAGCAGCGCGACGTCGAGCCGGTCGAGGTCGGCGCGGCCCGACGCCCCGACGAGGTACGGCGCCAGCCAGTCGTCCAGCGCTTCGAGCAGCCGTCGATCCGACAGGTCCGGCCACGGCTCGCCGATCGTCGACCGCAGCAGGGCGACCCTGGCCCGCAGCTGCTGCGCGGCCGGCGTCCATGGAAGTGTCTCCAGCTTCGTCGCCCGCACCCGACGGACGAGCGCGGCGGTCGTCTCCTCACTTGGCGCCGGCCTGTGGCGCTGCGCGCCGAGGCGCAACCCGTCGAGGCGTCGCTCGACGCGTTCGACCAGGTCGTCGGCGTCGTCGTCCCACTCCAGCCGCCGATCCTCGACGGCGCCGTCAATCAGGCTCGGGATGGCGGACGCGTCGACCTCTGCAGCGAGGCGAATCCTCGCATTGGCCCGCTTGCCGTCGAGATCGGCGGCGACGAGGAACTCGACGTCAGCCAGCGGATCGGTCGGTCGGACCCATGCGCCAGCGCCCGTGCGC
>JALZMG010000412.1 GCA_030858325.1 Actinomycetota bacterium
CCCTGGCGCCACCCCCGGAACAGCCGGTCCGGGCTCGTCAGGTCGAGCACGAGCGCCGGCACCCCCTCATCGTCCAGCGCCTCGGCTGCCGCCAGCACTTCCGGGACGACCGGTCCGCACGTCGCCAACACGACCGCTGCCGGGCCCTCCGGTTGACGCAGTCGGTAGCCGCCGGCGAGCACGGCGGCGCGCAGCGCGTCCTCACCGATGCGCTCCCGGGCGGCGTCGAACGGTCGATGGTCGATCGGCCGCGTCGACAGGCGCAAGTACAGCGACGCGCCCTCGGGGTCGGCCAGCCGGGCCAGCCCGTCACACAGCAGCCAGTCGAGCGCCGGCGCAAAGCACGGCTCGGCGTAGTCCAGGCCGGGTAGCTCGAGGCCGATCGACGGCGTGATCGCCGACTGGTGGGCGCCGCCCTCAGGGGCCAGCGTCACGCCGGCCGGCGTGCCGACGACGACGAACCGGGAACCCGAGTACAGGCCGTAGATCAGGGCATCCAGGCCGCGACACACGAACGGGTCGTACACCGTGCCGATCGGCAGCAGGTGGTGCCCGTGCAGGTCGTGACCGAGGCCCAGGGCGTGCAGCAGCAGGAACAGGTTCATCTCGCTGATGCCCAGCTCGATGTGCTGGCCGGCCGGCGTCTGACGCCAGCGCAGCAGGCGCTCCTCGCCGAGGAAGTCGGCCCGGTCGTCCGGTGCGAACACACCCATCTTGTTGATCCACCCGCCGAGGTTCGTCGACACGCTGACGTCCGGCGACGTCGTGACGATCCGTTCGCCGACACCCTCGACGTCGGCCAAGCGCGTGAGCAGGCGCCCGAACGCCTCCTGCGTCGACGTCGGCTTTGCCGTCGGCACGCCGACGCCGCGCGGGATCGCCAGCACCGGCCGGGGCGGCACCTCGATGTTGTTCAGCTCGCCGCCCGTCGCCGCGCACACCTGACCCTCAGGCGACGTGGCGTCGAAGCGCTCCCACTCGGTGTCCGCGGTGAGGCCACACGATGCCCGCAACTCGCCGATCTGCTTGCCGGACAGCAGTGCGGCGTGGTTCAGCGGGTCGCCGGCGATGGGCAGGCCCCAGCCCTTGACGGTGTAGGCAAAGACGACGCTCGGGCGGTCGGTGACGGCGTCACACGCGCGGTAGGCGTCGACGAGCACGCTGAGATCGTGGCCGCCGAGGTTCTGCACCAGCGGCGCCAGGTCGTCGTCGGCGATGGTGTCCACGAAGCGCTCGACGTCGTCGCCGGCGCCGGCGAGGAAGCGCTTGCGCAACTCGGCGCCACGGTGGGCGAACAGCGACTGGTACTCCTCGTTGGACATGTCGTCGATGTGGCGGCGCAGCGCGTCGCCGCCGGGACGTTCGAACGCCGCAGTCAGCAGGCGGCCGTACTTCGCTTCCACGACGTGCCACCCGGCACCGGCGAAGAACTCCATCAGCTTCTTGATCTTCTGGTCGGGCACGACGCGGTCCAGGCTCTGGCGGTTCGTGTCGACGATCCACATCACGTTGCCGAGGCCGTGCAGCGCCGGGTCGGTGATCGCCTCCCAGATGTTGCCCTCGTCCAGCTCGGCGTCGCCGGCCAGGGCGACGAAGCGGGCCGGCGGATCCACGGCATCAGCCCTGCGGCCGGCTTCGACGTAGCGGCGTGTGGCCGCGGCGAACAATGGGGCGACGACGCCGAGCCCGACCGAACCCGTCGAGAAGTCGAAGACGTCGGGATCCTTGGTGCGGCTGGGGTAGGCCTGCAGGCCACCACGCGCCCTGAGCCGCGTGAGATACGAGCCGTCCAGTTCGCCGGTCAGGTACTTGATGGCGTGGTACACGGGCGAGGCGTGGGGCTTCACGGCGACCTTGTCCTCGCCGCCGAGGTGGGCGAACCACAACGCCGTCATGATCCCGACCATCGACGCCGAGGACGCCTGGTGCCCGCCGACTTTGATCTCCCCGGCCGGGCGGTCCCGGTTGGCGCTGTCGACGATGCGCACGGCCAGCCACAGCACCCGCTGCTGGATCCGCTCCAGCACGTCGAGCGGGGGCATCTCCGCGTTCACGGCTCGTCGTCAGCCGGGGTCGTTCTCGTGGCCGGGGCGCAGGCGCAGGCCGCTGTAGGCCTTGTCGGCGCTGGTGCGGCCCTGGACGACCTTGTAGATCTCCCCACACACCGGCATCTCGACGTCGTTGTCCTTGGCCATCTGGCGCGCCGTGACGGCCGTCTTCACCCCCTCGGCGACCATCGCCATCTCGGCGATGATCTCTTCGAGCTTGCGGCCGAGCCCGAGCTGCTCGCCGACGTGACGGTTGCGGCTGTGTGGACTGACGCACGTCGTGACGAGGTCGCCCATGCCGGCCAGGCCGGCAAACGTCGTCGCCTCGCCGCCCATCGCCACGCCGAGGCGGGTCAGCTCGGCCAGGCCGCGCGTCATCACCGCGGCGCGCGTATTGTCGCCGACGCCGAGGCCCTGGGCGATGCCGGTGGCGATGGCGACGACGTTCTTCAGCGCCCCGCCGAGCTCGCAGCCGATGACGTCGTGGTTCGTGTAGATGCGGAACAGCCCGCGTGTCATGACCCGCTGGATCGCCCGTGCCACGTTGAGGTCCTCGGTGGCGATAACGCTCGCCGCGGCCTGGCCGGCCATGATCTCGCGGGCGATGTTCGGGCCGGTCAGCGCGGCGACCGGGTGCCCGGGGACCTCGTCTCTGATCACCTCGGTCATCCGCAGCAGCGTCTTCTGCTCGAGGCCCTTGGCCAGGCTGACGATCGGGATCCACGGGTGCAGGTACTGCTTGGCTTCGCGCAGCGTGGAGCGCACGGCCGTCGTCGGAACGCCGACGATCAGCAGCTCGGCGTGGCGCATCGCCTTCTCCAGGTCGTCCGTCGCCATCAGCTGCTCGGGCAGCCGGAACCCCGAGAGGTACGCCTCGTTCGTGTGGGCGCCGTCGATCTCCGCCGCCACGTCGCTGTTGCGGGCCCAGATCATCGTGGCGTGGCGGGCGGCGACCAGTGTCGCCATCGTCGTGCCCCATGACCCCGCCCCGAGGACCGTCACCTGCATGGCCGACACGGTACGTCACGCGCCGGCGCGGCCCGGCCGGCGGTCGGCTGCAGCGAACTCAGCCGCCGCTGACCTGGCGGCGCAGCGCGACCATCTCCACGGCTACCTCCGCGCCGTCGGCGCCGGCGTTGTGCCCGTCGTCTGGCGCGACGTCGTCAACCGGGATCGCACTGCGGGCGAGCGCCTGGGCGAGATCCTCGGTGGTCAGCACGCTGAACACGACCGGGACCGTCGTCTCCAGGCCGACGCGCATGATGCCCGCCGCACACTGCCCGGCGACATGTTCGAAGTGGGCCGTCTCGCCGCGGATCACGCAGCCGACGCAGATCACCGCGTCGACGCGCCCCGAGTCGGCGACGAGGCGTGCTGCGGCGGGGATCTCGAACGCGCCGGGGACCCAGGTCACGGTGACGTCGTGGTCGGCCACGCCGAGCTCGCTGAGGCGCCGCCGCGCCCCATCGAGGAGGCGCCCCGTAACGTGGCTGTTGAAGCGGGCGGCGACGACGGCGATGCGCATGCTCGTGCCGTCCAGGTGTGGTCGCGGCACGTTGCCGGAGCGAGCGTCGGCGGCCATCAGCTCGTCGCCCCTGCATCCGTGCGGGGATGGGCCGACAGGTCGAGAGGCACACGCTCGACGATCTCCAGACCGAAGCCCTCGAGGCCGCCGTAGCGCGCCGGATTGTTCGTCAGGAGGCGCATGCGGCCGATGCCGAGATCGGCGAGGATCTGTGCGCCGACGCCGTACTCGCGGCTGTCGGGAGGCGTGGCCGGGTCGATCGCCGGGTCGACCGCTCCGGCGCCGTCCAGCGTGTGCGCCACGCCGAGGCCGCGGCCCTCGTGCCCACGCAGGTAGACGAGCACGCCGGGCCCGTCGGCGGCAACGCACCGCATCGCCGCGTCGAGTGTGCGCCCGCAGTCGCAGTAGCCGGACCCGAACACGTCGCCCGTCGTGCACTCGCTGTGCACGCGCACCAGCGGCCGGTCGGCGGCGGCGACGTCACCGCGGACCAGCGCCATGTGGCGGCTGCCGTCGAGCACCGATTCGAAGGCCACGAACTCGAACTCCCCCCACGACGTCGTCAGCGATGCCCGCCCGACGCGGCGGACCAGCTTCTCCGTGCGGCGGCGGTAGCGGATGAGGTCGGCGATGGAGATCAGCACGAGGCCGTTGCGGTCGCAGAACCGCTCCAGCTCGGGCCGCCTGGCCATGTCGTGGCGGTCCTCGCTGACGATCTCACAGAGGACGGCGACGGGTGCACACCCGGCGAGCCGAGCCAGGTCGACGGCCGCCTCCGTGTGCCCGGCCCGCTTCAGCACGCCGCCGTCGCGCGCCTCCAGCGGGAAGATGTGTCCGGGTCGCAGCAGGTCGTCCGGGCTCGTCGCCGGATCGACGAGCGCGCGGATCGTGGCGGCCCGGTCGTGGGCCGAGATCCCGGTCGTCGTGCCGTGGCGGGCATCGACGGTGACGAGGAACGCGGTGCGCTGGCTCTCGGTGTTCTGCTGCACCATCGGTCCGAGCGCCAGCTGCCGTGCCCGTTCGCCGGTGACCGTCACGCAGACGACGCCGGACGTGTGCTGGAGGAAGAAGGCGATGCGTTCGGGTGTCGCGAACTGCGCGGCCATGATGAGGTCGCCTTCGTTCTCGCGGTCCTCGTCATCGACGACGACGACGATCTCGCCCCTGGCCACGGCGGCGACGGCGTCTTCGATCGGCGCGAGAGCCATCTCAGGGAGCCTTCCAGGCCAGCAGCCGCTCGACGTACTTCGCGGTGACGTCGACTTCGAGGTTGACGCGGTCGCCGGCTCGCTTCGTCGCCAGCGTGGTCACGGCCTGAGTGTGGGGGATGATGGCGACCGTGAAGCCGTCGTCGAGCGCGTCGACGACGGTCAGGCTAATGCCGTCGACGGTGATCGAGCCCTTCTCGACGACGTAGCGCAACAGGTCGGGATCGCAGCGCACCCGCAGATCCGGTGCAGGGGCGACGATCGCGCCGACACCGTCGACGTGGCCCTGCACAAGATGGCCGCCGAGGCGGTCGCTCAGACGGACCGGCCGCTCGAGGTTGACCGGGTCGCCAGGCCGGAGGTCGCCGAGGCTCGTTCTCGCCCACGTCTCGGCGGTCAGCTCGGCCTCCCACCAGTCGGCGCCCCAACCAACGGCCGTCAAGCAACAGCCGTTGACAGCAATGGACGCACCGCGCGTGATGTCGTCGAGCACCGTCGTCGCGCGCACGCGCAGGCGCGCGGCGTCGCGGGCGACGACGGTGCCCAGC
>JALZMG010000156.1 GCA_030858325.1 Actinomycetota bacterium
CATCAGGCTTTCGCCCATTGTGCAAGATTCCCCACTGCTGCCTCCCGTAGGAGTCTGGGCCGTGTCTCAGTCCCAGTGTGGCTGATCATCCTCTCAGACCAGCTACCCGTCGATGCCTTGGTGAGCCATTACCTCACCAACAAGCTGATAGGCCGCGAGACCCTCCCGATCCGGTAAGCCCTTTCGTCAGTCCGCCATGCGACGGTCCGACGGCATCCGGTATTAGCAGATGTTTCCATCTGTTATTCCAGAGACCGGGACAGGTTTCTCACGTGTTACGCACCCGTTCGCCACTCGATCTTCGGCAGTCTTGCGACTGCGTGGATCTCGTTCGACTTGCATGTGTTAAGCACGCCGCCAGCGTTCGTCCTGAGCCAGGATCAAACTCTCCATTGAGAACCGGACCCGCCGACGACAATGTCGCAGCGGGAACGATCTGTTGAGAGCGCCGGCGTCGCCGGATGTGAATCTCATCCGTGCCTCGACACCGGGCTCCTGCCGGCCGGGTGATTAGTCCGGCCTGTGAACACGCCGGCAGAACCGGCGACGTTCAGTCGTGACCGGTAGGAACCGGTCACCGAATTGACAGACAACGTCTCGCCGATGAATCGGCGACCGCTGCCCGCACTGGCATTCGTCTTCTCTTCCGTTTTCAAGGAGCCGAGGCTCGGGCACACGTCCCGACCGTGTGCGATCACTCGCTGGTCAGGGCGTTGGTGCCGGCCGCCGGAGAGGTCGAGACCAGCTCCAGGGGCGGTGAGCCAACCTATCGGCGCCGTGTGACACCGTCAACCTCCGCGCCGTGAAATCTCGACAACGTGGTGCGTGCGCTTGCCCTTGCGCAGCACGAGGTAGCGGCCGTGGAGTGGGCCGATCGCCGTCAGGTCGTCGGCGGCGGTGATCACGGCACCGTTGACGCGGACGGCACCCTGTTGCAGCAGGCGCCGGGCCTCGCTGTTCGAGGCCGCCAGACCGGTGTCGAGGAGCACGGCGACGATGTCGCGCAGCTGCTCTGCTCCGAGCCGGGACGACGGCACTTCGGCGACGAGGGTTTCCAGCGCTGCCGCCGAGGCGGCGAGCGGATCACCACCGAAGAGCACGGCGGCGGCGTCGGTGGCGGCCGTCGCCGCCTCGGCACCGTGCACAAGCGACGTCAACTCGTCGGCCAGGGCACGCTGGGCGGCACGTCGCTCCGGCGCCGCCTCGTGAGCGGCGAGGCCGGCCTCGATCTCGGGCAGCGGGCGCAACGACAGCACCTTCGTGTACGTACCGACGAGCTGGTCCTCGGTCTGCACCCAGAACTGGTGGAACTGGTACGGGCTCGTGCGCGCGGCGTCGAGCCACACCGCACCGCTCGCCGTCTTGCCCATCTTGTCCCCGCTGGCGTTCGTGATCAGGGGGTGCGTGACGGCGTGCGCCTGGGCCCCGAGACGGCGGCGGATCAGGTCGACGCCGGCGACGATGTTGCCCCACTGGTCGGAGCCGCCGCCTTGCACCTCGACGCCGTGCCGCTCGAACAGGTGGCGGAAGTCGTTCGCCTGCAGCAGGGAGTAGGAGAACTCGGTGTAGGAGATTCCGCTCTCGCTGTCCAGGCGGCTGCGCACGGAGTCCTTCGCCAGCATCTGATTGACGGGTACGTACTTGCCGACGTCGCGGAGGAATGCGAGCAGTGAGATCGGCTCGGTCCAGTCGGCGTTGCTGACGAGCGTGGCCTGCGTCGGGCCCGGCTCGAAGTCGAGCAGACGTCGCAACTGCCGACCGATGCACTCGACGTTGTGGCGCAACGAGTCGACGTCGAGCATCGCCCGCTCCTCGCGGCGGCCGGACGGGTCACCGATCATCCCGGTGGCGCCTCCGGCCAACGGGAACGGTCGATGGCCGGCGAGCTGGAACCGGCGTAGGAACAGCTGTCCGACGAGGTGACCGGCATGGAGCGAGTCGGCCGACGGGTCGAAGCCGATGTAGATGCCGACCGGACCTGCCGCCAGTCGGCTGGTCAGTGCGCGCTTGTCGGTCGTGTCGTGGATGAGCCCGCGGGCGGCGAGGTCGGAGAGCAGGTCCATGGCGATCGTCCATCGTGGCACGGGCAGAGACTGGTGCCACCCCGTGCGCGCGGTACGTTGCGGCGATGCCGGACGGAGCACCAGGCGCTCCACCCGCCGCCGCCATGGACGCCGCCGGTTGCGCCCGGATGTTCCGCGAGTTCGCCGCCACGGCCGCATCAAGGGCGCCGTTGTACGCCCGCCTCGCCGCGGGCATCGCCGAGGATCACGCGCTGGCCGGCCGCCTGTTGATCGCGCC
Source organism: Actinomycetota bacterium (assembly GCA_030858325.1). Lineage (GTDB taxonomy): Bacteria > Actinomycetota > Acidimicrobiia > Acidimicrobiales > Ilumatobacteraceae > JALZMG01. Next base: position 2,302 of record JALZMG010000156.1, read on the forward strand.
GGTGTCGCAGCGCCAGCCGGTGTTGCTGTTCGCCTGCGTGCACGCGGTGCTGCTGGACGACCCGTCGGTTGCGCTCGCCCGCCACTTCCCCAATCTGACGCCGGCGCCTGACCCTGGCGATCCGCTGCCGGCCTGGCGCGACCTGTGCCGCAGCAGATCAGTCGAACTGGATCACCTGCTCGCGACGCGCACGACGCAGACCAACGAGGTCGGCCGCTGTGCGCTGCTCCTTCCGGCGTTCGGTGTTCTCGCCGCCGAGGTCGGGCCCCTGGCCCACCTCGACGTCGGCGCCAGCGCCGGCCTCAACCTGCTGCTCAGCCGGTTCCGCTACCGCTACGAGCCGGGCGGCGATGTCGGGCCGGCGGGCGCACCGGTCACGTTGACGTGCGGGGTGCGCGGGCCGGTCCCGTTGCCGTGTTCCATGCCGATGATCGCCGCCGCCGTCGGCGTCGATCCGGCGCCGATCGACGTCGGCAACGACGACGAGGCGCGGTGGCTGGAGGCGTGCGTCTGGCCCGACCAGACGGACCGGTTCTCCAGGCTCGGCGCGGCGATCACGTTGGCTCGCTCCGTCGGTGTCGACGTGCGCCGCGGTGACGCGGTCACGGACGCGCCACGCCTGGCGGTCGAACTGGCGGCGCGCGGGCACCCCGTCGTGACGAACACGTGGGTGCTCAACTATCTGACGACACCACAGCGCCGCGCGTACGTCGATGCGCTCGACGACGTCGGTGCCCGCGTCGACCTGTCGTGGGTCTACGCCGAGAGCCCGCCCCTCGTGGAAGGCATCCCGACACCTCCGGCGGCCGGCGAGGAACGAGCCCTCGGCGGCCGCATCGAGAGTGACACGGTGCTGACGATGGTGCGCTGGCGCTCCGGACGACGCCGCGTCGAGCACCTGGCGCAGTGTCATCCGCACGGCTATTGGCTCCACTGGCAGTGACGGCGCGAATATGGCTCGACAACGGCCGGCAGGCTTGATTCGGTCAGAGGACACGACGAGGGAGGTCACGAGATGAGCAACGAAGATGCTGGAGACCTGCTCCACGACGACGAGGGTGGGGTCCCCTTCGACGACGACTTCGACGACGGTGCGCCCGAGGATCCGGGCGACCGTGGTTCGGTGCCGGGCGCACCCGCCTACGACAGCGGCAAGATCCTCCAGGCCAGGGGCATCGACTACCCCGACTCGACGCCGGAGGGCATGAAGGCGCTGCGCGACTACCTGCTGTCGCGATGGGGCGGGCAGAACCTCGGCTGCCTGTCCAAGCCGCCGCGGCCGATGCGCGGTGGGTCACTGCCCAGCCTGCACTGCTGGGGCATGGCCATCGACTGGCGCTGGGCCGGCCCCGGACCCGGGCGAGCGGTGGCCACCGAGGTCGTCTCGTTCATGCTCGACAACGCCGGCGCGCTCGGCGTGCAGGCCGTGCACGACTACGAGCAGTGCAAGTATTGGAAGTCCTACAGCGGCTGGAACACGGCTACGAAGAGCGGCAGCTCGGGTTTCGGCCAGTCGTGGGCGCAGTGGCTGCACATCGAGCGGACGTGGGCGGCGGCCAACGACGGCCGCCCGTTGACGCAAGCGCTCGCCGAGGCCGGCGTCACCGTGCCGGCCGGCGGGGGCGGCGCGACGTCACAAGGCGGCCCGGGCGACGTCCAGCTGCCGACGCCGACGCTGGAGCTGAACGACAAGGGCGCCAACGTCGCTCGCTTGCAGGATTTCCTGCGGTTCTTCAAGTTCGCCGACTTCACCCGCTCCGACGGTGAGTTCGGCTCGCGGACGCAAGCCGGCGTGAAGAAGGCCCAGCAGGACTTCGCCGGGAGGGGCTGGTACAGCTCCGAGATCGACGGCGAGTACGGCCCCCGCTCGGCCGCCGCCGCCGCCAAGTACCTGGCCGCCGCCGCCTCCGCCGGCTAAGCGGTTTCTGCTTGTCGCAACCGGCCGGATCGGGCCGATTGCGACAAGCAGAGCGCATCCGACGGCGTCAGGCCAGGAGGTAAGTGC
>JALZMG010000436.1 GCA_030858325.1 Actinomycetota bacterium
CGTCGATCCCGGGTTTGGGACGGCATACCTGGCTCGCGTCGTCGGCGAGAAGAAGGCCCGCGAGATCTGGTACCTCTGCGAGCAGTACGGCGCAGAGGACTGCCGCCAGCTCGGTCTCGTCAACAAGGTCGTCCCAGCAGCCGAGCTGATGGACGCGGCGATGGAGTGGGCCGGGCGCATCGTCTCCATGAGCCCGACGGCGATCAAGCTGGCGAAGCAGTCGTTCAACGCCGACACCGAGTCGATCCGCGGCATCGGCGCATTGGGCATCAGCGCGCTGGCCCTGTACTACGGCACCGACGAAGCGCTGGAGGGCCAGCGGGCGTTCATGGAGCGGCGCCCACCGGACTTCGGCCAGTTCCGGCGCTGACCCGCGGGCGACACCGACAGCGTGAACGAGGCGAGCGTGGCGACCGAGGATCCCCATCTCCCGCTGCGCGAGGGCGTACGGCGGATCTGCGCCGACTTCCCCGACGAGTACTGGCGTCAGTGCGACGCCGACCACGAGTTCCCGTGGGCGTTCTACAACGCGTTCGCCGAGGCCGGCTGGGTGGGCATCGCCATCCCCGAGGAGTACGGCGGGGGCGGTGCCGGGATCACCGAGGCGTCGATCCTGCTCGAGGAGATCGCCGCATCAGGCGCGTGCCTCAACGGCTGCTCGGGGATCCACCTGTCGGTGTTCGGCATGAACCCCGTCGTCAAGCACGGCACCGAGCAGATGAGGGCGACGTACCTGCCGCGCGTCGCCAGTGGCGACCTGCACGTCTCGTTCGGCGTCACCGAGCCCGACGCCGGGACGGACACCACGAACATCTCGACGACGGCGACGAAGGTCGACGGGGGCTACCGCGTCCGGGGCCGCAAGATCTGGAACTCCAAGGCGCACATCGCCGAGAAGTGCCTGCTGCTCACGCGCACGGCGCCGCTCGACGCAGTGGCCAAACGCACGGACGGGATGACCTTGTTCCTCGCCGACCTCCAGGTGCCCGCCGTCGACATCCGCCCGATCTCCAAGGTCGGTCGCAACGCCGTGGCCAGCTGCGAGGTGTCCTTCGACGACCTGTTCGTCGCCGATGCCGACCTCGTCGGCGAGGAGGGTCGGGGCTTCCACCACCTACTCGACGGCCTCAACCCCGAGCGCATCCTGCTCGCCGCCGAGGCGCTGGGCATCGGCCGTGCGGCCATCCGCAGGGCCGTCGCGTACGCCAACGAACGGGTCGTGTTCGGGCGACCGATCGGCAAGAACCAAGGCATCGCGTTCCCGCTCGCCGAGGCGCACATGCGCCTGCGCGCCGCGGAGATGATGATCCGCAACGCCAGCACCCGCTACGACGACGGGCTGCCGTGCGGCGAGGAGGCCAACGCCGCCAAGTACCTCGCCGCAGATGCCGCCTACGAAGCCGCCGACCGCGCCGTGCAGACCCACGGCGGGATGGGCTACGCCACCGAGTACGACGTCGAGCGCTACTGGCGCGAGGCCCGCCTGATCCGCATCGCCCCGATCTCCCAGGAGATGATCCTCAACTACGTCGCCGAGCATGTCCTCGGCCTGCCCCGCTCGTACTGACCATCGGCGGCCGGTCGGTCTGTGTTCGTTCTGCGTGAGCACATACGACGGCGGTTGGCGTATGTGCTCACACAGAACCAGGTTGCGTGCCGAGCACCTCGAAAGGCGGCGATACTGGTCGTGATGGCCGTCGAGTCGCGCATGGTTTCCCTCGGCTTCGGCAAGTTCGCGCGCGCGGACCGGATCTACGCGCTGGAGCCGCTGCGCGGAGATCAACGTGGCGACGGCCGGCGCACCCGAGTCTGGGTCGAAGGCGTTGCTGCGCCGCTGATCGCCTCACGCACGGAGCGCACGATCCTCCACGAGATGGGCCAAGAGGCCGCCGCCGACGCCCCGCTCGTGGCCGCGGCGATCGACCTCGCCGAACGGCTGGCCACCGCGGCCGAAGCGGGCCGCGTGGATCTCGGGGACCTCGGTCGCCGCGCCCGCCGACTCCTCGCTTCGACGTCGGGGGCGCCCGAAGACGGCGACGGGCGACTCTTCCCACCGACATGACTGCCGGGGTCCTCGACACCTGACCGAGACGAGCCGGTGCTGTTCCAGATCGACGTGCAGCGTCTCCATGGATGACCACGGCGGCCGGCGCGGCCGACGGCGATGGCCAGCAGCTCTGCGCTCACGTCGACGGCAAGCACCGCTCCGGTCCCGCCGACCGCCTCGGCGAGATGCGCCGTCAACCCCCCGGCGCCCCGAGCCGACGTCGACGTCGCCAGCGTTGACGCCGAGCCACTCGACGACGGCTCGGTGACGACCGTCGTCGAGATCGTCCCACGTCGAGAGGTGATCGGCGAACGCCGCCCCAGTCCGTGTCGTCGTGGTGATGGTGCGGCGGCGGGTCGCTCATGTCGCCAGCGCCGGTGTCGACAACCGATCACGCACCTCGGTGACGGCGAGGACGACGAAGAACATGACGACGGCCATCCCGGCCACCGTCGCCGAGGCGGCCGTGTCGGCGTGGTAGCTGATCGCCAGGCCGACGACGGTGGCGATCCAGCCGAACAGCACGGCGACCGCCATGGCGACCGGCAACCGGCGGACGACCAGCATGGCCGTCGCCGGCGGCGCGACAAGCAGCCCGAACACCAGCAGCGTCCCGACGACACGGAAGCTGGCGACGACCGACAGCGCCAGAAGGACGAGCATCGCCACGTGCGCGACGTCGGGACGCAGGCCGAGCGCCGTCGCCTTGTCCCTGTTCACGGCGAGGGCGAGGAAGGCGCGATGCCCGGCGGTGACACCGATCAGCGTGATCACCAAGGCGATGATCCCGAGTCGTAGCTCGTCACTGCGCACGCCGAGGATGTCACCGAAGAGGAACGACGTGAGATCGCCGGCGTACGTGTCCTGGCGGCTGATGATGACGACCCCGAGGGCGAGCATGCCGACGAACAGCAGCCCGATCCCGGTGTCGTCCGACAACCGGGTCGTGCGGTGCACGACGTTGACGCCGAGGACCATGACAAGTGCACTCACCAGCGCGCCGACGGAGAGGTTGAAGCCCCACAGCACGGCGACGGCGATGCCGGGCAGCACGCCGTGCGCGAGCGCGTCGCCGAAGAAGGCGAGACCGCGGACGACCACCCACGTCCCGACCAACGCTGTCGTCGTGGCCGCCAGCAGGCCACCGAGCAGCGCCCGCTGCGTCAGCCCCGAGCCGAAGGCGTCGCCGAAGAAGTCGACGATGATCATGTCAGGGCCGCGGCGATGCGGACGGCGTTCGTGCGCATCATCTCCAGGTAGGTCTCGCCGCCGGAGCCCGGCTCGCCGAGGCTTTCGCTGAACAGTTCGACCACCTCGACGTTCCCGCCGACCTCGTCCGCCAGGGCCTCGGCGAGCTGCGTCGACTGCGTGTTGTCGGCGAAGATTGCCGGAACGCCGGTGTCGCGCACGACGTCGGCGAGGGTGGTGATGTCGGCCGCCGACGCCTGGGCGTTCGTCGTCAACGATGGGACCACCGCGCCGACCACGTCGAAGTCGTACCGATCGGCGAAGTAGCCGAACACCTCGTGGTTCGTGACCAGTCGACGATCGTGGTCGGCGACGGGAGCCAACGCCGCTTCGATCTCGGCATCGACGGCGTCCAACTCGTCGACGTAGCCGTCGAGGGTCGCCCGCAGCGCATCGGTGTCGATGCCCTCGAGCTGACCCAGCCGCTCGCCGAGTGCGCCGAGGGCAGCCGCCATGCGCGCCGGATCGGTGAAAATATGCGGATCGGTGGAGCCGTCGGCGTGGCCGTGCTCCTCGTCACCGTCCTCGTCACCAGCGTGTTCATCACCCTCGTCGGCATGCTCCTCGTCACCGTGCTCGTCCTCGTCACCAGCGTGTTCATCACCCTCGTCGGCATGCTCCTCGTCGGTGTGCTCCTCGTCGGCGTGCTCATCCCCGACGCCGGTGAGCTCGATGAGCTCGACGTGGTCGGCGAACGTGAACGTTGGCGTGCCTGCGTCCTGCGCGTTCTCGATGATCGCTGCCATCCCCTCCTCGAAACCGACCCCGTTCACGACGAGCAGGTCAGCTTGCTCCATCGCCTCGGCCTGACGCGCCGACGGTGCGAAGTCGTGGGGGTCGCTGCCGAGGGGCATGATCACCTCGAC
>JALZMG010000444.1 GCA_030858325.1 Actinomycetota bacterium
GCCCGCTGCGCGAGGTCCGCTCCGTCACTGCGGGAGCGGTCGCCGCGATCTTCAACGGCGCCGACGTCGCCTCGTCGCTCGCCGCCGCAGCGGCCCAGGCCGACGCGCTGATCGCCGACTACAACGCCCGCAACTAGCGCGACTCGTTGCCGTTCGTCGTTCTGTGTGAGCACAGAGGACGGTCCTCACCGTCTGTGCTCCCACAGAAGCAGGAAGTGACGTCGACGGCGACGTTGGGCGTGCCGGCGTCACGACGCCGTCGGCGCTCCTCGGACCGACCAGTCGAGCACTCGAAGCGCGCGTAGGGTGTTCCAACGACTGGGCGTTCCGACGCCATCCTCCAGGTCGAAGTGGACGCGACCCGGATGGATGCGTTCGAGCAGCCAGCGGCCGTCTGGCTGGCGCGTGGACTGCACGTGCGCGACGGCCTCGGCCATCCGTGGGTCCGGGTCGGCCCCTGTGTGGCGGAAGTAGTCGAGTGCGCGCAGCACGTCGTAGTGCCAGTAGCACGGGAAGGCGGAATCGAGGTACGCCGGATCGACGACTTCGCCCGTGCTCTGGCGACGGAACAGGCCACGCTCGAGCAGGTACAGCTCGCCGCCGCGGCGGGCCTCGCTGACGGCGGCCGAGCCGCCGGTCGCCCGCTCGAACTCGACCAGCCCGTCGAGCACGTTGATCGTCGTGTCGAACGAGGAGCGCACCGACCCGTTCTCGGCCTCGCAGTTCCAGCCGCCGTCGGCGAGTCGCTCGCCGAGGATCCGTCGACGATCGGGGCGACGTCCACCCCGAAGTAGGCGCCGGTCTCGATCGTGCGGCCGTTGATGCACGGCTCGACCTCACCGTCGAAGTAGCGCTGACCGGCGTGCTCCCAGCGCCCGTGCTCGGCGACGAGCGCGATCGCCTGGCGGGCCGCCCCCGACGTCGGATCGAGCCCGAAGATCTGCAGGGACTGCAAGGTGTGCATCGTGGCCGTCCACGGTTGTCCGGGTTCGTCGCCGGTGTAGGCCGCCGGGAAGCAGGCGCCGCCGTCCCACAACCCGTCGGCGTCCTCGAGCGCCAGCAGGCGGGCGCCCCAGCCCTCGTGCTCCACACGCGCCCGCTCCGCAGCGACCTCGTCGGGCGAAGCATCCGTGAGGTCGCGCAGCACCTGCCAGCGGATCGCCGGGTCCCCCTCGAGCAGCCAATCGATCATGTCCACCGCCGCACGCTAGACCGGCCCGCCGACGGCGCTTCGGACCGGGCGGTCGACCCCCGCTCCGTCGTCTGCGTGAGCACATACGCCAAGGGTCGACGTGTGCGCTCACACAGAACGCTGGTCGGCTGGTAGGGGTTCGGCGTCGTGGCCGCCGATGACGACGACGGCGGGCGACCACTGCCATCAGGTCCCCATCGAGCAGGCCCGTTAGGGTGCCCGTCTGATGAACTTCCCCCCGCTCGACGGCTCGGCGCCCCGCCAGCAGCAGTTCAAGTCGGCGCCCGACATGGGCATCGACACGACGAAGCGCTACACGGCGACGCTCGACACGACGCTCGGCGAGATCGTCATCGCCCTCGATGCGATCAAGGCGCCGGCGACGGTCAACAACTTCGTCTACCTCGCTGCGCAGCACTACTACGACGGCGTCATCTTCCACCGCATCATCAACGGCTTCATGTGCCAGGGCGGCGACCCGACCGGCACCGGTCGCGGCGGGCCGGGGTACAAGTTCTCCGACGAACTGCCCCGCCAGGGCGAGTACCAGGTCGGTTCGGTGGCCATGGCCAACTCCGGGCCGAACACGAACGGCAGCCAGTTCTTCATCGTCTCCGGCCGCGACGGCGTCGGCCTCCCGCCGCTGTACAGCTTGTTCGGGCAAGTCGTCAAGGGGCTCGACGTGGTCGAGCAGATGCAGCGCGTGAAGACCGGCGGCGGCGATCGTCCCGCCGAGGACATTGTCATCACCTCGGTCCTCGTCACCGCGGCCGACTGATGACGGCGTTGGCCGGGCGTACGGCGATCGTCACCGGCGCCGGGCGGGGCATCGGTGCGGCGATCGCCACGGCACTGGACGCCGCCGGCGCGCGCGTGGCGCTCGTCGCCCGCTCCGTCGGCCAATTGGAGGACGTCGCCGCAGGGCTCGGCAACGACCCAGTGGTCATTGCCGCCGACCTGGCGACCGCGGACGGGCCCGGAGCCGCCGTCGACACCGCCGTTGCCGCCTTCGGCGGTCGGCTGGACGTGCTCGTCAACAACGCCGGCATGGCGATGCGCAAGGAGTCCGAGCAGCTCGTCGTCGGCGAGCTCGACGCGGTGTGGAACGCCAACGTGCGCTCCGCGCTGCTCGCCGTCACGGCCGCGCTGCCGGCGATGCTCGCCAAGGGCAGCGGTTCCGTCGTCTCGATCAGCTCGATCTCGGGCCTGCGCGGCGCGCCCCGGCGCGCTGTCTACGCAGCGAGCAAGGCTGCGCTGGACGGGATGACGCGAGCGTTGGCGATGGAGTACGGCCCCCGAGGGCTGCGCTTCAACTGCGTCGCGCCCGGCGTCGTCGGCACCGACATGTGGCGCGCCACGCTCGACACTCCGGGGGTGACGGAGGCCGTGCTCGGGGTCATCCCCACCCGCCGCGTGTCGAGCGCCGAGGAGGTCGCCGACGCCGTCGTGTTCCTCGCCTCCGACGCGGCGCGAGCCATCACCGGTGAGGTCATCTCGGCCGACGGCGGCATGCACGCCACAATCAACTTGTGGCCGACCGTCTGAAGACGCACGTCGCTCTGTCCGCCGACCAGGCCCGGCGGATGGCGCTCGCGGCCCAGGGATTCGCCGACCAGCGGCCGACCGGCCGCGTCGACCGCCGTCGCC
>JALZMG010000463.1 GCA_030858325.1 Actinomycetota bacterium
GGACAAGCGGCAGCCGGCGACATGGACGCCCCGCCGGACGGCCGTGGCCGTCGCCATCGGCGTCGCCGCACTGGCGCTGCTCGGACACCTCTACGGGCGCGTCCGCAGCCTTGGTCCCCGTCGCGTCACCACCTCCACCGCCGTCGTCCGCCGCAACTGACCACCTTCCTCTTCGGAGAACTCGCTGCACGTGTCGCCCTGAGCGTCTACGTATCTGTAGACTCGACAGAGTGAGCACGACGATCCGAGTGAGCGAGCGCACGCGTGACCGCTTCGCCCGTCTGGCCGGTCAGACCGGGCGCTCGATGACCCAGCTCGTCGACGAGGCTGCGGACGCGCTCGAGCGCCGGGTCTTCTTCGAGCAGTTGGCCACGCGCTTCGACGAACTCCACGACCGCCCGTCGATGTGGGCGGAGATCGAGGCTGAGCGGGCGCTGGAAGCGGGTTCGCTGCACGACCAGTCGCCGTGACGGCGGCGAGGCGTGGTGAGATCTGGCTGGTCGACTTCGGTTCACCCGTCGGCCGCGAGCAGGCCGGTCGCCGCCCGGCGGTCGTCGTGTCCGCCGACCCGTTGAACGAGAGCCGTGCCGACGTTCTCATCGTCGTGCCCTGCACGACGACGCGCCGCGGCCTCCGGTCGCACGTCGAACTCGATCAAGTGACCTCCGGACTCGATGCCGTGAGCTACGCCAAGTGCGAAGACGTGAAGTCGATCTCTGCGCAGCGCCTTCTCGTCCGTCTCGGGTACGCGCCGTTCGAGGCGATGTTCGAGATCACGAGGTCGCTGCGTTTCCTGCTCGACATGTAGCGCGCTGCGCAGCGGCAGCTACGCGTTCGCCATACAGCGGCCGTCATTGACGCTCAAGCGCGCGACTGCAGCGCTTCGATCAACTTCGGCAGCACCTTGTGCACGTCGCCGACCACCCCGAGGTCGGCGACGCCGAAGATCGGCGCTTCTTTGTCCTTGTTGATGGCGACGATGTTCTTCGAGCCCTTCATGCCGACCATGTGCTGCGTCGCCCCGGAGATACCGGCGGCGATGTAGACGGTCGGCTTGACGACCTTGCCCGTCTGGCCGACCTGGTAGCTGTACGGCACCCAGCCGGCGTCGACGATCGCTCGTGACGCGCCGGGCGCCCCCTTCAGCGCCTTGGCCAGAGTCTCGATCATCTCGTACTTGCCGGCCTCGCCGAGCCCGCGCCCACCGGACACGACGATGTTGGCCTCGTCCAGCTTCGGCCCCGAGTGCTCCTCGACGTGCACGGCCTGCACCGACGCGCCACCCGTTGCGCCGAGATCGGGCACCGGCGCATCGACGACCTCCGGCGCGCTGCCACCCACCGCCACGGCGACGAAACTCTTCGGCCGGAACGCCACGAGGTACGGGCCACTGCCCGTGAACGTCGTCGTCACCATCTGCGTGCCGCCGAACACCGGTGTCGTCACCTTGACGCTGTCGCCGTCGACGGCGATCTCGGTGTTGTTCGTCAGCACCGGCTTGTCCAGCTTGACCGACAGGCGGGCGACGACGTCGCGACCCTCGTAGTTCTGCGGGAACATGATGATGTCCGGCGCGTCGCCAGCGTCGATGACGGCATGCATCGCCGAGGCCACGGCCGCACCGGGCAGGCTGCCGCCGAGATCACCGGTGGCGTAGATCTTCGTCGCGCCGTGTTCGCCGAGTGCCGCGGCGAGATCGGCTGCTTCGCCGAGCACGAACGCGGTCACGTCGTCGCCGAGCGAGCGGGCCTTGGCCAGCAACTCGAGCGTGGCCGACGTCGGCGCACCGTCGGCGCCTTGGGCGAAGACCCAGATGTTGGAAGCCATGTCGATACGCGCCTTTCAGATGACCTTGAGCTTGTCGAGGAACTCGACGATCTTCAGGTGGGCTTCGCCCTCGTCCTCGATGACCTCGCCGGCTTCGCGCTCGGGCGCCGCGGCGACATCGACGATCTGCTGCCCGGCGCCGGCCCAGCCGACGGGTGTGACGCCGAGGTCGGCAGCGGTGACGGTGTCGACCGGCTTCGACTTCGCCGCCATGATCCCTTTGAAGCTCGGATAGCGCGGCTCGACCACGCCGGCCGTCACGCTGACGACGGCGGGCATCGTCGAGGTCACCTCGTCGTAGCCCGACTCCGTCTGGCGCTGCACCTTGAGCGTCTCGCCGTCGACTTCGACGTGCTTGGCGAACGTGACCGACGGCAGGCCGAGGACCTCGGCCATCTGCTCGGGGACGGTGCCCGTGTACCCGTCGCTCGACTCCGTGCCGGCGATGATCAAGTCGGCGGCGCCGAGCCGCTGCGACGCCGCCGCCAGCACCTTCGCCGTCGTCAGCGCGTCGGAGCCGGCCAGCTCGGGGTCGGACACGAGCACGGCCTTCGCCGCGCCCATCGCCAGCGCCGTGCGCAACCCGGAGACCTCCCCGTCCGGCGCCATGGAGACGAGCGACACCTCCCCGCCGCCGGCGGTGCCGACGAGCTGCAGGGCCATCTCCACGCCATAGCTGTCGGACTCGTCGAGGATCAGCTTGCCGGCACGCTTCAGCGTGTTGTCCGACGGATCGAGCTCGCCCGGCTGGGCCGGGTCGGGGATCTGCTTGACGCAGACGATCACGTTCATAGTCCGCTCATTGTTACCGACCGGTCACCGGCGTCCCCAACCAGCGCGATGAGCCTGTCTCCGCGCTCATCGCTCACACCACCCAGCCCCCGCTACCTTCGGCAGCTTGCGGATCCTGCTCGTCGTCAACTCGTTCGCCTCGTCGGTGACGGCACGCAACACCGTCGTCGTGCATCGGCGGCTGAGCCGGGACCACGACGTCGAGCTTGTCGAGACGAACCGCAGGGGCCACGCCACCCGCTTCGCCCACGACGCCGCTCGGCGTGGGGTCGACGTCGTCATCGGCTTCGGCGGGGATGGCACGCTGAACGAGGTGGCCACGGGCATCGCCGGCACGGGCACCGCCCTCGGCGCGCTGCCGGGCGGCTCGACGAACGTGTTCGCCCGGACGATCGGCCTGCCCAACGACCCCGTCGCCGCCGTCGACGCGCTGGTCGCCGGGCTCGACGCCGGCGACATCCGCCCGATTGGGCTGGGCCAGGTCAACGGACGCTTCTTCTGCTTCCACACGGGCGTCGGCTTCGACGCCGCCGTCGTGTCGGCGGTCGAGCGGCGGGCCAGCCTGAAACGATGGCTCGGTCACCCCCTGTTCATCACCGCGGCGCTGTCGACGTGGGCGCGCGGCTACGACCGCCACCAGCCGCACTTCCGCGTCGTCACCGCTGATCGGGTCATCGACGACGGCTACTTCTCGATCGTGCTCAACACGAACCCGTACACGTTTCTCGGCAATCGGCCGCTCGATCTGTCACCGGCGGCGACGCTGGAGCGCGGGCTCGTGGTCGTCACGTTCCGCACGATGAAGGCGCCGGTGATCCTTCGTTCGCTGTTCGGTGCGCTCCGTGGCCGCGGCGTGCGTTCCGGCCCGCACCTCGACGAACAGTTCGACCTGGACCACGTGGTCATCGAAGCCGTCCCGGCGGCGGGCCCGTTCCCCTACCAACTTGACGGCGACTACCTCGGCGAAGTGGAGCGGTTGGAGTTCCGCCACGTCCCGGACGCGGTCACGCTGGTGTGGCCGCGGGCGGCGCCGCCAGCGCCGTGAGGATGACGTCCGGCACGTCCGTGACGATGCCGTCGACGCCGCCGCGAGCCAGCTCGACGGCCCGCACCGGGTCGTTGCACGTCCAGACGTTCACGCGCAGGCCACGCGCGTGGGCGGCGGCGATCGCCGTCGCGCCGAGGTCACCGACCCATGGATGCACGGCGACATGGCCGCCGCGGGCGACGGCGTCGAGCACGGTGTCGTCCAGCCGGTCGGTCAGGTAGGCAGTCGCCAACTCGGGAGCGAGCGCGCGCAGGCGGTCGATGGTCTCCATCCGGAACGACGAGACGAGCCAGCGATCGGCCGGTTCGGGGCGGGCGGCCAGCGACTCGGCCACGGCCGCGGCGACGCCTTCATCCGGGTCGAAGTCGGGCTCGCCGGGTGCGTTCTTGATCTCCAGGTTGACGAGCGCGCCCGCCGCCGCGTCGAGTGCCGCGGTGAGTCGGGCGACGTGGGCCGGGAGGTCGCGCGCCGCCGTGTCGACGATCGCCCGGCCGTCGCC
>JALZMG010000489.1 GCA_030858325.1 Actinomycetota bacterium
CAGCAGGCCTATCCACCAGGCGCTGTCGAGCGAGGGGTCGAGCGCCCACCAAACGACGCCGTAGGCGAGGCCGAAGACGAGACCGTTCATGCCGTGTAGCACCCAGCCCAGCCGCTTGGCCCCGGCCGCGTCGGACTTGAACATCGATCCCAGGATCAGGCCCATGTTCATCGAAGTCATCCCCATCGCCGAACCGGCCCGCATCGCAGCGGTCATGGCGACGGTCGCCGCCGCGCCAGCAACGATCGACTCCCACCAGAACAGCATCGTCCCTCCCTTCCTCGACTTTTTGGTCAGCGATCCAGTAGATGGAGCGAGCGGCGGCACCGGTTCAGCGTTCAGGGTGAGGCGGGCCACCAGAAGGCGCCGAAGCTCAGGCTTCCTGTATGCGCTCCGACCGACGGGCCGACGCGGTACCGCAGCACGTCGACGATCGATCCGGAGCACTCGAGCTCATCGGCGAGAGCATCCGCCGCCGCTGCCGTCGCAGCCGAGGCGTGACCGACGGCCGCACGAAGCGGTCCCGGCTGCAAGTCGATGTGAGCGGCCATGAGCTCGGCGGCCCGCTCGAGACTCCCGGCGAACGCGAGCGTCTCAGTGCGGCCGCCGGCGAACGAGAGCACGGGTGTCCCAGCGGCGGCCGGAATCCGGCCGCCGGGCGTCGTTGGGGCGACGAACACGTTCCCGATCGAGGGCACGAGCTTCTCGATCACGTCGGCCACGTCGCGGCCCGAGGCGCCGGCGGCGATCGCCTCCGCCGCCGCCAGCACGCAGATCCCCACACCGAAGCTCGCGGTGCCCGTGTCGACGACCTCCACCGGAAGCAGAGCCTCGCGGGCGGCGATCGTCGCCGCCCCCACGGTTCCCGAGATCCGACTGCCGACGTGAATCGAGAGGACTTCGCGGTCGCCACGAGCGCGCGCCGCCCCGTACGCCTCGGCGAAGCGACCGGGACTCGGCTGAGACGTCGCGGCACGCCTGCCACCGGCAATCGACGCGTAGAACTCGTCGACGTCCAGATCGGGCTCGTCGAAGACGAGATCGTCGACGGCAATGCTCATCGGCACGACGTCGAGGCCGAGGGCCGCGACAAGCGGCGCCGGCAGCTGCGCGCTCGAGTCCGTACACAGGGCGAGCGGCCTCATCGTGACAGGAGCGCCCTCGACGCGATCACAGCGATCGTTGCCGCGTTGGCGACCGGGAGCATGGCGGTCGGGGGCGGGCCCCAGAGATTCGGCAGCCGGCGCCTCCACCAGACGACGCTCGCGAGGAGCCACGCGGTCGAGGAGACGACGACCGATGCAAGCGCGGGCCGCCCGATGCCCGGGAGTCGCGTCACCAGGATCGCTGCTGCAGCGTCGAGCGGCGCAAACGCCGGAAACGTCGCCACGCACTGCCCGAAGCTCGTCGCAATCCCCTTGCCTCCCCGAAAGCGGTGCGAGACCGGGTAGCAGTGCCCCGCGACCGCCCCGACTCCGGCAGCGTGGGCGCCGGCATCGCCCGCGACAGCCCGGCCTGCGGCGCACGCCAGGATTCCCTTTGCGATGTCCGCGCCGATCACAAGGAGACCCGCGCGCCGGCCGAGGATGCGGAAGGCGTTCATTCCGCCCGGGTTGCCACTTCCGGCCGAGCGGAGATCGACCGCCCCGCCCGCCGTCAGGCGCGAGACCGCGTCGGCGGAAGGGACGAGCCCGAGCGCGTACCCGCACAGGGCGGCGGCCAGAGCTCGAGGGTGGGTGCCGCGCACGCTTCGGTTACTCACACAGGTGTCTGATGCTCGGGCGACCGGCACCGATTCGGCGATCGTCCGGCGGCGGGTGCTCTCCCTCAGCTCGTGCGGCGGGCACGGGCGGCCAGACGCGCCCGCTCCGCCCAGATCTCCTCGGCGCGGGCGAACTCCGCAACCGATCTAGGACCGTTGCGCTCCAGGCCCTTCGTGAATGCCGCAGCGTCGCGGCGGCGTACCTCGAGCTGCTCGGTGTGGAACGGCGCGTGCAGCAGGTCGAGCGGCTGCGCCTCGAACCTGTGCAGGTAGTCGTCGATCCGTGCGGCTGACGTCCACATCGCCTTGTAGAGGATGGTGCCGCCGCGGCCGAGCACCCACGACATGTTCGGCAGCGTCCCGTACGCCCTGTGGACGGTGCCTGCGTGGTCGTCGACCAGGATCGGTCGCGTGATCCCGATCTCGTCACGGAGGCGCGC
>JALZMG010000500.1 GCA_030858325.1 Actinomycetota bacterium
GGCGATGGGGTGTGGGGGCGCCAGCCCCCACGGTATGACGGCGCCCGGCGACGGGCAGAACGGCCTCTGCGCGTCACCCGAGGAGCCCGGCGGCGGCGGCCCTGTCGACGTTGGCCTGGTGCTGATCACCCGTGACGGCGAAGGCGTGGTTGCCCTCGGCGTCGGCGAGCACGTAGTACAGGTACTGGCAGCGCACGCCGGGGGCCAGGTCGACGCACAGCGGGTCGCCGACGCCGGGATCGGGTGCCGGGTTCAGTGCAGCATGCAGGGACGCCCGCCCGGGATTCGTGATCGGTGTCAGTGGGAGACCGCGGTTGAAATACGTGTTGTACGGCCCCGGAACCTGGCGCTGCTCGGAGAACGGCACGAGGTCCGGGTCCAGACCGTTGAGACGCGTGCCGTAGCGAACGGCGGCGTCGATCGTCAGCGGCAGGCCGGCGGCCAGGCGGTTGTAGATGACCCGGGCGATCTTCGGACGATCCTCGGCCGTCTTCGCCTCCTCTTCGATCATCGAGGCGATGATCAAGATGCCGTACGGGTTCTGTCCCAGCCGCTCGCCCTTCAAGACGATGTCTTCCTGGTCGGCGACGCGCTCCATCTGTCCGAGCATCCGCTCGATGACCTGTGCCTCGCTCTCGGCGTTGGATACCTGGTACGTGTCGGGGAACAGCAAACCCTCGAGCGACGTGCTGCCGGGCTGACGCAGCGTGGCCGTGATCGCCGGGTCCTGGGACGCGGTCAGGAAGTCGTCGTCGGACATCGGCACGATGGCGTTGTCCAGCCGCAACGCCATCTCCGCCACGGTGAAGCCCTCCGGGAACGTCACCTTCGTGTACGTCTGGCTCGGCGGGGTGTTGAGGCGGGCGAGGATGTTGCCCATGTGATCGCTGGTGCGCAGCTCGTAGTAGCCGGGCGTCAGCGCCAGCCCGCCGTTGCGGTCGACGTACCAGCGAAAGACGCCGGCGTCCTCGATCAGGCCGCGGATCTCCAGGCGCAGGCTGAGGCTCTCCACGGTCTCACCGGATTGCACGGTCAGGCTCACCGGTCCACCGGGCTCACCCTCCGGGTTGAGCTTCTTGACGTACCACAAGCCGACGGCGCCGGCGACGAGGATCAAGGCGATCGAAACGCCAAGTGCCGTGAAGGCGACCCACTTGACGGCGCGCGTCTGCCCGCGCAACCGTTCCACGGATCCGGCGGCGACGGCGTGATCCCATGGGTCGTGTTCCCAGTCGAGTGTCTCCAGCATGTCCAGCGACTCGAGGTCGTCGATCCCGCGGCGCTGGTTGAGGTCCTGCTCGCGCTGGGCCGCCCGTTCACGGGCCATCTCCTCGGCGATCGTCATGGCCGGTCCCCGCCGCTGGCCCTGCGCGCATCGAGCCAGGCCTGGAGGATGACCGCGGCAGCCACCTTGTCGACGACCTGCCGGCCGGCCCGGCCGCGCCGGCCCTGCTCGGCCAGCACGCGCTGCGCGGTGACCGTGGTCAACCGTTCGTCGTGGGTCTCCACCGGCACGCCGACCACGGTAGCGAGCACGACGACTTCCGACAGGGCAGCCCGAGCCGCAGGGCCAAGCCCGCCCGACATGCTGCGCGGCAGACCGACGACGACGCATTCGGCCTCCTCGGCAGTGACGAGGTCGGCGATCCTTCGGTGGTCGTCGTGGCGCGACCTGCCTCGCTGCAAGACCGTCAGCGCCGAGGCGATCGTGCCCGAGCGGTCCGACACCGCCACCCCGATCCGCTTCGAACCCAGGTCGAGCCCGAGGGCGCGCATCAGGCCGAGTCGTCCGTCGCGACCGCCCCGATCGGGCCGGTCGGAACGGACAGTTCGGCCGTGACGGAAGCAATCGCGGCCGTGGCGATGGCGATGGCTTCGTCGATCCCGCCCGGGTTCTTGCCACCGGCCGTGGCGATGTCGCCCTTGCCGCCACCGCCCCCGCCGACCGCCTTGGCCGCGTCGCGCAGCAGTCCGGCGGCCTCGACGCCCGAGCCAGGGGTCACCGCGGCGACGAGGCTGACTCCGCCCGTCGCCGCCAGCCCGGCGAGCACGACGACGTCGACGCCTGGCTGGTTGCGCACGGCGATGGCCAGCTCACGCAAGTCAGCCGGGCTGAGCCCGTCGACGCGTTGCACGACGGACCCCGCGGTGGCCGCCGCGGCGATGTCGGCAGCCTGGCTCCCGGCCAGCCGGGCGCGCAGTGTCTTGATCTCATCCTGCAACCCGCGCAGCTCGTCGAGCTTGCGCTGCACGCCGCCCGTGACGTCGTCGGGCGTCCCGCCGACAAGCCTGGCGACGTCCGCCATCACCCGCTCGTCACGCTGCAGCAGCGTCACGCTGGCTTGACCGGTCACCGCCTCGATACGCCGCAGGTTGGAGCCGATCGAGCCCTCGGCGACGATCTTGATCGTGCCGATGTCTCCGGTCGCCTTGACGTGCGTGCCGCCGCACAATTCGATCGACGCACCTGCTTGGAGCACGCGGACGGTGTCGCCGTACTTGTCACCGAAGAAGGCGATCGCGCCCAGCTCCTCCGCCTCGGCCTTGGTCGTCTCGAAGATGCGCACGTCGGTGTTGGCGAGTGTCTCGGCGTTGGCCAGCCGCTCGATCTCGGTGATCTGCTCGGGTGTCAGCGGCGCGTAGTGGGAGAAGTCGAAGCGCAGGCGGTCCGGCGCGACGAGTGAACCGGCCTGCTTGACGTGGTCGCCGAGCACCGTTCGCAGCGCGTGGTGCAGCAGGTGGGTGGCGGTGTGGTTGCGGCGCGTGGCATCGCGAGCGGCGACGTCGAACGCAGCCGTGGCCAGCTGGCCGGTCGTCATCGTGCCCTCGACGACTCGGGCGCGATGGCGGCGCAGGTTGGGCAGCGCGAACGTCGTGTCGACGACCTCCGCGGCACCTGTCTCCGTGCGGATCGTCCCGCGGTCGCCGATCTGCCCGCCGCTCTCGGCGTAGAACGGCGTGCGGTCGAGGAAGATCTCGACGAACGCGTCGCCGGAACCGTGATCGCCGTCGCCGTTGCCGCCGTCCCCGTTCACGGCCCCGTCGCCGGTGGCCGTCGGAGCGGCGTCGAGCACGGCCAGCACACGGCCCTCCGTCGTGTCCTCGCTGTAGCCGGTGAACGTGGTCGTGCCGAACTGCTCGACGATCTCCCGGTACGCATCGAGGTTGGCGACGTCGCCTCCCGTGCGCCTGGCCTCCTTGGCCCGCCGCCGCTGCGCCGCCATCTCCATCTGGAAACCCGCCACATCGACGGCGACCTGGCGCTCGCCGGCGATCTCCTGGGTCAGCTCGAGCGGAAAGCCGTACGTGTCGTGCAGCGTGAAGGCAGTGGATCCGGACAGTTCCCGCTGGCCGTCGGCCAGCTCGCTCTCCAGCATCGACAGCCCGTTGCGCAGCGTCTGGCGGAAGCGCTCTTCCTCTTTGCCGAGCACACCGACGATGAAGTCGCGCTGGCGGGCGACGTCGGGATAGGCGTTGCCCATCACGTCGATGGCGACGTCGGTCAACTGGGGCATGACGAGCTGCTCGGTGCCGAGCAGATAGGCGTAGCGCACGGCCCTGCGGATGATCCGCCGCAGCACGAAGCCGCGCGCCTCGTTACTCGGGAACACGCCGTCGGCGACGAGCATCGCCGCCGAGCGGGCGTGCTCGGCGAGCACACGCACGGCGAAGCTGTCGCGATCGTCGTAGTCGCCCGGCCGGTAGGTCCGCCCGGTGAGCTCGCTGGCCGTGGCGACGAGCGGCGCCATCAGGTCCGTCTCCCAGACCGCGTCGACACCCTGGAGTAGGCAGAGGATGCGCTCGAGGCCGGCGCCCGTGTCGATCTGCGGCTTCGGCAGCGCCGTGCGCGTGCCGTCCGGCGCCTGGTCGTACTGCATGAAGACGAGGTTCCAGAACTCCATGAAGCGGTCGCCCAGCGGATCGCCGAGCGGGCCGCCGTCCGGACCGAACGCCGGTCCACGGTCGTAGTGCAGCTCACTGCACGGGCCGCACGGTCCAGTGTCGCCCATCTGCCAGAAGTTGTCCTTGTCGCCGAGTCGTTGGATGCGCTCCATGGGCACACCGACGACGTCGTGCCAGATCTTCTCCGCTTCGTCGTCGCTGTCGTGGACGGTGATCCAGATGCGGTCACCGTCGAAGCCCCAGACCTCGGTGACGAGCTCCCAGCTGTACGGGATGGCCAACTCTTTGAAGTATTCGCCGAAGCTGAAGTTGCCCATCATCTCGAAGAACACGAGGTGACGTTTCGTGCGCCCGACGTCGTCGAGGTCGTTGTGCTTGCCGCCGGCGCGCACGCACTTCTGCGAACTCACGGCTTTCGTGTACGGCGGTGTCTCGTCGCCGACGAAGTACGACTTGAACGGCACCATCCCGGCGACGTTGAACAGCACGGTCGGGTCGTGCGGGATGAGACTGGCCGATGGCACCGGTGCGTGCTGGCGCGCCACGAAGAAGTCGATGAACGACTGGCGCAGCTCGTCGGCGGTGCGCGGTGGTGACGGTCGGGCGGCCATAGGTCTGACCAGCCTATCGGTCGAGGTTTTCGGCCTCTCGGTAGGTTGGGGCAGTGGGCCGACAACGACGAGCGACGGCGGGCGCAGTGCCCGACGACCTGCACGAATGGATCAGCTTCGACGATCCGGACGAGCGGCGGACATGGGTGTTCGACGCCACGTTCCTGCGTTCCAACTACACGTGCATCTACGGGGCGGGGTGCCAGGGCATCCTCGACGTGCCGTCACCCGAGTTGGCGCAGGGCTGCTGCAGCGTCGGCGCCCACTTCGTCGACGAGGACGACGTCGCCAACATCGTCAAGGCCTTCGTCCGCCTGCGTCCGAAGCACATGCAGTTCCACGCCAAGGCGGTGAAGGGTGGGTTCCTCCGGCCTGGCGATGCCGACGACGCCGATCCCGAGGGCACGAACGACGACACCGTGACGCGCCTCGTCGACGACGCCTGCATCTTCTTGAACCGCCCGGGCTTCGCCGGCGGTGTCGGGTGTGCGCTGCACATCGCTGCGCTGGAGGCCGGCGAGCGGCCGCTCGACTGGAAGCCGAACGTGTGCTGGCAGGTCCCGATCCGCCTGGAGCACTCGACCGACGAGAACGGGCACATCACGTCACGGCTGCGCGAGTGGAAGCGACGGGACTGGGGCGAGGGCGGCCAGGAGTTCCACTGGTGGTGCACCGAGTCGCCTGACGCCTTCGTCGGCACGTCGCCGGTGTACGAATCGGCACGCGACGAGATCGTCGAGCTCGTCGGCCAACCGATCTACGACACGCTGGTCGGGCAACTCGAACGCCCTGGTTGGGTCCCCATCCCCCACCCGGTGTCCCGCCGCTGACGGAGCCCGCGCGGCCGACTCGGAGCACCTCACGGCGGTCGAAGACCGACGCGTTCTGGGCGCCGAGGTTCTCGAATCTGGGAATCTCCGCGCCGAGAAGGGCTCGCCGCGCCAGCAGCCTCGGTGCGCGACAAGGCCGGCCTCAGGCCAGAACCGACGTCTCAGTCCTGCTCGTCGTCCTCGTCGTCGAACTCGACGCCGTACTTCTCGGCGAGCGCGGCGTAGTCGTCCTCCCCGTCCTGGGTGGCCGTTGTCGCAGCCCTGCCACGGTCGCCAAGACCGAGGTCGAACGCTCCTGGACCGGATTGCTTCAGCTTACGCGCTTCTTCGAAGCGGCGATGACGACCCTTCTTCACGCAGGGCTCCCAGAACTAGTGAGTTGACATTGGAGATCAGTCTACCGGCCGACCCGGCCGTGCTGCGGCATCGTCGTTGGGCGAGGCGGCACGTCGACGAGCCGCAGGCTGCCCCGGCCGTCGAAGGTCAGCGCGCTGGCGCCGTCCATCAACTTGCCGATGTCGTCGCCGAGCAACTCGGCCCGCCAACCCGTGGCCAGGCGCGCCGCCGGGTCACCGCGCAGGAACGCCACGAGGTCGGCCCTCGTCGCCAACAGTGCAGTGTCCACCCGGGCGTCGCGAGCGACCTGGCTGACCCAGGCCGAGATCAGCGTGATCGCCGGGCGCTTCGAACGGTCGAGGTCGTCGACGGAGTCCGGCAGCGGAGGAGGGCTGGCCCGTTGGCCGGCGGCCACGATGGCGAGGAGTTCGCGCCCGATCCGGCCTCGACCGTGCCGCTCGTCCATGCCGCGCGCCTGGGCCAACTCATCGAGCGTCGCCGGCTGGCGTTGGGAGATGCCGAGGATGGCCAGGTCAGGGAGGACCTGACGGACGGGCATGTCGTTGGCGGCCGCCTCCCGTTCCCGCCACGCCGACACCGCCTGCGCCACTGCCCGCGACTTCGGGCGTAGCGAGCGCGCGTCCTTCAGCTTCAGCCAGGCCTGCTCCGGCGGGGTCCCGCCGGTCGGTCGGGTGCGCAGTTCCTCACACGCCTCCTCGGCCCACCAGAGACGACCCCGTGCCGTCAGCGCCGCCGTCAGGCGGTCGTGCAACTCGAACAGCGAGGCCACGTCGGCGGCGGCGTACTCGCGCTGTGTCTCGCTCAGCGGCCGCCGCAGCCAGTCCGTGAGACGGTCGCCCTTGGCCGGCATGAACCCGAGCTCGCCGTGCACGAGCGAGCCGAGCGACGGCGTGCCGTAGCCGACGAAGCCGGCCGCCACCTGGGTGTCGAACAACCTTGCCGGGACGGCCCCGACGGCGTGGGTCAGCACGTCGAGGTCCTGCTGGGCGGCGTGGTCGACGGCAAGAGCAGGGCTTTCGAACAACTTGACCAGCGGCTTGGGGTCGGCGGCCAGCGGGTCGACGAGCGCGATCTCCTCGGCCCAGGCCAACTGCACGAGGGCCAGACGCGGGTAATACGTGCGCTCCCGGTGGAACTCGGTGTCGATGGCGTAGCGGTCCTCGGCGGCGACGATGTCGACGAGCGCCTCGAGGTCGTCGGTGCGCTCGACCCAGCGGGGTGTCACGAGGGGCGGCTCCCGACGACGACGGGACGCCCCGACCGCAGCCACGCGCCGGTGCCGCCGGCGACGTTGACGGCGTCGATGCCGTGGGCGGCGACGAACTCGCAGGCTCGCCGGCTGCGCCCTCCGGCCTGGCAGATCACGTACGTCGGTCCGTCCCCGGCAAACGCCTCGAGACGGTCCGGGACGGTGACCAGCGGCACGGAGACGGCTCCGGGGACGTGACCGGCGACGTACTCGTCGGTTTCACGAACGTCGACCAGTCGACCGCCCTCGTCCATGCACACCGCCAGCTCGTCCGCGTCGATCTCGCTGGTCTCCGGTGGCCCCACGACGATCAACCTAATCGAACAGCCTCGCTGCGCCCGGCGGGGACCTCACCAGGGTCGCCGCTCCCGAAGGTCATCACGCGATTCCAGGTCGGCGGGGCGGTTGACGTTGCGCAGGACCGCCGCGTCGACAGTCACCGACCGCGCGTGCAGTCCGGCGATGACGTCGTGCACGGCGGTCGTGCCGGACGACCATGCCTGAGCGACAGCCTGGCGGGCCTCGCGCCGCCACCACGACAGGAGCGGCTGCGGCCGGTCCACGGTGGCAACGACGACATCGACGGCAGGCGAGCCCGGCGCGTCGGCGGCGGCGAGCAGGGTGTGCACGGTGGACGCGTCGAGGAACGGCAGATCGCAGGCGGCGACGAGCACGTCGTCGTCCAGTTCCTCCAGCACGGTGAGGACGGCCCCGACGGGGCCACGGCCGGGCCAGCGGTCGGCGATCGTCGGGCGCCCGAAGCGGGCCAGCAGCGCCGCGTCACCGCCGACGAAGACGACTCGATCGCAGCCACCTTCGGCCAGCGCCGTCGCCACGCGCTGGGCCATCGCCACGCCGTCGACCTCGACGAAGGCCTTGTCCGTCCCCATTCGCCGGCTGGCGCCGCCGCACAGCACGGCGCCGGTGGTCACGTCGCCGCGGCCTCGTCGGGGCCGTCCGGCGGGCCGCCCTCCGGGTCGAGTTGGGCGAGGAACAGCCGGATGCGCTCTGCTTCGTCGTCCTCACCGATCGCCGAGGCCATCGCCCTGAGCCCGGCGAGGCAGCGCAGGAACCCGCGGTTGGACGGCTCCCGCCAGCGCACGTAGCCCGAGCCGCGCCACCCGTTGGCGCGCAGCGCGTCGAGGCCACGGTGATAGCCGGCGCGATAGGCGGCGTACCGCTCGACGTGGTCGCGCCCGGCGTCGCCCAGCTCGGCCCACGCCTCGAGATATCGCGGGTGGGCGGCGACGACAGCGGCGACCGCATCACGGCGCAACACAGCTTCCGTGCCGATGGCGGCGGCGAGCCTGTCGCTCTCGATCCGGCCGGCCGCCGGCAACACCGTCGAGGGCAGCCCGGCCGACATCGTGATCGGTCGCTCGTCCATGGACTGCACCATACGCCGCGTCGCCAGCGCACTCCCCTACGGTCGCGGCCGATGGACAACCTCGTCGGCATCAGTCTGGACGCGGCCCGCAACGTGGCCGTGGTCGTCGCCGTGACCGCGCTCGTGCTGGCCGTGCTGTCGGCGTGGCTGATGAAGGCGATCATCTCCAAGCTGGCCGGCGCGGTGGTGCTCGGCGTGATCGCCCTCCTCGCATGGACGCAGCGCACGGCCCTCGACGAGTGCGCCGCCGGCGTCCGCGACCGCCTCACCGCCGACGTCGCCGACGCCACGACGTGCACGTTCTTCGGCCGCGACGTCACCGTCGGCGCAGACCGCAATTAGCCGGTCGCTCCGTCGATGGAGCAGGCCGCCGCGTGACGGATGACATCGGCCACCTCGGTGGGGTGGGTGTTCGGCCCGAAGTGCCTGGCCCCTTCGACGACGACGAGCCGGGCGCCGTCGACGGATGACGCGATGTACTCGACGCTGCGGCGGTGATGGTCGGCGCCGCCCGAACCGCGTATCGCCGTCACGGGCACGCGTACGTCGGCCGGGTCCCACGGCGCGGCGGCGCGCAGATTGGCCAGTTCACCGACCATCGCCACGCCCTCCCGGCGGCGCGCCGCACGTGTCCCGGCCGACAGGCGCTCCCACTTGGCGTCGCCGACGAGCCGCCGCATGAACCGCTCGGCGGCGTCTGCCGGATCGGTCATGCCGTCCAGCGCCTGACCGCCGGCCGTCGTCGTCGGCCACCACGGCAACCATGACAGCGGCGATTCGTAGACGACCACGGCCCGCACGACGTCCGGCTGCTGCGCCGCCAGCGTCAGCGCGACGTTGCCGCCGTAGCTATGCCCGAACAGCACGGCGGATCGGCCGGCCATGACGGCGAGCAGGTCGTCCACCTGACGAGCGACGTCGAACGGCCCGTCGTGAGGCGCCGATCGCCCGTACCCGCGGCGGTCGTAACGCGCCACCCGGTGGTCGTCGTCGAGGCGGCGCGACAGCTTCAACAGGCCGGCCGAACGGTCCATCGACCCGTGGATCAGCACGACCAGCGCTGCGGCTTCCGGCCCGGACTCCTCGGACCACACGTCGGCGGTCACGCCACCGTCACGACGCGCAGCACGTCCGTCGCCGCGCCGCTGTGGCGATCGGGAGCACCGGCGAGCACCAACACGGTGTCGCCGTGGGCCACCAGGCCGTGCTGCACTGCCGTCTCGACGGCGTACCAGACCATTTCGTCGCTCGTCGTGTACTCCTCGACCTGCACGGGCTCGACGCCCCACGACAGCGTCAATTGGTCGACAGTCCGCGGATCCGGGGAGAGCCCGATCAGCCGGGCGTCCGGGCGGAAGCGGGCCATCGCCCTGGCCGTGCGGCCGCTGCGCGTGCAGCAGAGGATCGCTGTCGCACCAGCGTCGATGGCCGCCTGCCACGCGGCGTGTGTCACTGCGGCGGTGACGCGGTCGGCGATGTCGTCCCAGCCCTTGCGCTGCTGGCGACCGAGCCGCTCGGCCCACTGCCGGTAGCTGGCTTCTGACTCGGCCCGTGTGGCGATGCGCGCCATCGTCGCCACGACCGTCGCCGGCGCCTGCCCGATCGCTGTCTCCCCCGACAGCATCAGCGCGTCGGTCCCGTCGAACACGGCGTTGGCGACGTCGCTGACCTCGGCCCGCGTCGGCGCCGGGGCGACGATCATCGACTCCAGCATCTGCGTCGCCGTGATGACGGGCCGCCCGACCTCGACGCAGTGGCGGATGATGTGTTTCTGCAGGTGCGGCACGTCCTCCAGCGGGCAGTCGATGCCCAGGTCACCGCGGGCGACCATGACGGCGTCGGCGGCGTCGGCGATGGCCGGCAGGTCGGCCAGCGCCGCGCTGGTCTCGATCTTGGCGATGATCCCCGCCCGGTCGCCGATGACTGCACGCAATCGCGCCACGTCGGCGGCGCGGCGGACAAACGACAGGGCGACGTACTCGACGCCCGCCGTGGCGACCGTCTCGGCCAGCGCCAGGTCGTCGTCGGTCGGCGCGAACATCTGCATCCGATCGCACGACAGGTGCACGCCTGGTCGGCCCTGCGTGCGCCCACCGGACTCGATCTCGGCGAGCACGCAGGTCTCCGTCGTCGCTGTCACACGCATCGAGATGGCGCCGTCGCCGAGGACAATGCGATCGAACGGGTCGACGTCGTCGAGCAACGTGGGGTAGTCGACCTCGATGACGTCGGCGTCGCTCGGGCCGTCGCCGGGAACGAGCCGGACCGGCGACCCTGGCACCAGCTCGACGCCGCTGGCGGGGAACGCGCCGGCGCGCAGCTTCGGGCCGGGCAGGTCGGCCAGGACACCGACGGGACGGCCGAGCCGCCCGGCCACGTTGCGCACGCGGGCGAGGCAGCGGAGATGCTCCTCGGGCGTCCCATGACTGAGGTTGAGGCGGACGACGTCCGTGCCGGCGCGCAGCAACGCCTCGAGCGAGGCGGGCGTGTCGCTGGCTGGCCCGATCGTCGCCACGATCTTTGTCCGGCGGGCCATGACGTGATTATCTACTCGGTCGGTGGAGCTGCTGCTGATCCGTCACGCGCTGCCGCTGCGCGCGCACGGCGGTGAAAGCCCGGCCGACCCCCGCTCGCCCTCGCCGGTGAGGAGCAGAAAGCGTCCGCCGATCCCCGGTGGCAAGCCCTGGTCCACGGGGACTGGATGTCCGAGGAGGACCCGTCACACTTCACCACGCGCGTCGTGACGGCGATCGAGGACATCGTCGCCGACCATGCTGGTGGCGTCGCCGCCGCGGTGTGCCACGGTGGCGTCATCAACACGTATCTCGCACATGTCCTCGATCGCCCCGGTCGGCGGCCGTTCTTCGCCCCGAACTACACGTCGATCCACCGCATCGCCGCGTCCCGACGGGGGGCGCGCCAGATCATCTCCCTGAACGAGACGGCCCACCTCCGCGGAACGGGTCTGCCGACCGGGTTGTTCGACCGTGCGTGACGAAGACGAAGACGAAGGCGCGGCCGACCCAGCCGTTGACCTCTGCGCCTACCTCGACGCCTCGCCGTCGCCGTGGCACGCCGTCGCCTCATCCGCGGCGAGGTTGAAGGCGGCGGGGTTCACCGAGCTGCGCGAGACCGACCCGTGGGACGGCAGCATCCCCGCCGCGGGTTACGTCGTCAGAGGCGGGGCGCTGATCGCCTGGCGCCGACCCGACACCAGCGCGGCGACGGCGCTGCACATCGTCGGCGCGCACACCGACTCGCCGGGCCTGCGCGTCAAGCCGGTGCCCACGTCCGAACGACGCGACCGGCCCCGCCCCGACATGGTCCGCGCCGGCTGGCGCCAGCTCGGCGTCGAGATCTACGGCGGCGTGCTGTTGAACAGCTGGCTCGATCGCGACCTCGGCATCGCCGGTCGCGTCGTCGCCGCCGACGGTACGGCGATGCTCGTCGACGTCCGCGCGCCGATCGCCCGCGTCCCGCAGCTGGCGATCCACCTCGATCGCGACGTCAACGAACGCGGCCTCGTGCTCGACCGCCACGCCCACATGACGCCGGTCTGGGCCACCGCACTGGACGTGCCGTTCGCCGAGTGGTTGGCCGCGCAGGTCGCCGCCGACCCTTCCGGCGGCCTCGAGCCGGAATGGTGGGATCTCTGCCTGTACGACGTGCAGCCGGCGGCCGTGCTCGGCGCCGACCGCTCGCTGCTGGCCAGCGGCCGCCTGGACAACCAGGTGTCGTGCTGGGCGGCGACCAGCGCGCTCGCCGCGGCGCCCCCGGCGGAGCACACGGCAATGATCGCCCTGTTCGACCACGAGGAAGTCGGATCGGCCAGCACGACCGGCGCCGCCGGGCCATTCCTGGCGACCGTGATCGAACGACTGCACGACGCCGCCGGCGCCACCCGCGACGACGCCCACCGCGCGCTCGCCGCATCCATTTTCGTCTCCGCGGACAACGCCCACGCCGTGCACCCGAACTATCCCGAGCGTCACGACCCCGACCACGCCCCGGTCGTCAATCGTGGGCCGGCGATCAAGCTCAACGCCAACCAGCGCTACGCGACGTCGCCGGAAACGGCGGCGCTGTTCCGCCGCGCGTGCGCCGAGGCCGGCGTGCCGTCACAGACGTTCGTCTCCCGCAACAACATGCCGTGCGGATCGACGATCGGCCCGCTGACCGCAACGCGCCTGGGCATCGCCACCGTCGACGTCGGCGTGCCCCAGCTGTCGATGCACTCTGCGCGCGAGCTGTGCGGCATCGCCGACGCCG
>JALZMG010000528.1 GCA_030858325.1 Actinomycetota bacterium
GCGGGCGGTAAACCGCGGCCTGGCCAGCCCGTCGAGCGTCAGCGCGTCGACGCGCACCGTGGCCCGGGGCGCCTGCCCGAACGTGACCACCGTGGCGTCGGTCGCCGCGGCCATCGCCGCCACCCGTTCGTCGTCGGCGTTGAGGACGGCCGTCCCGTTCGCCGGCAGTGCCACGACGAGCTCGGCCTTGGCCGCGGCGACGCCGTCGATCCCGCCCACCCGCTCTGTGTGCGACGGCGCGACGCGCGTGACCACGCCGATGTCAGGGCGGGCGATCGCGCACAAGCGCGTGATCTCGCCGAACCCGCGCATGCCCATCTCCAGCACGAGCACCTCCGTGTCGTCGGGCGCGTCGAGCACGGTGACCGGCAGGCCCTGCTCGTTGTTGAAGCTGCGCGCGTTCGCGGCGACCCGGCGGCCGGCGCCGAGCGCTACGGCGAGCAGATCCTTGGTGCTCGTCTTGCCGACACTGCCCGTCACGCCGACGACGGTGGCTTGCAGTCGCCGGCGGGCCCAGCCGGCGAGGTCGAGCAGCGCGGCGGCCGTGTCGCTGACTTCCACGGTCGTCGCACCGTCGGGCATGGCGATCGGTCGCGACACCATCGCCGCCGCGGCGCCTGCGTCCACGGCTCCGGCGACGAAGTCGTGGCCGTCGCGATCGGCGACAAGGGCGACGAACAGCTGCCCCGGCTGCACTGACCGCGAGTCGAACGACGCGCCGTCCAGCTCGAGATCCGGGCCGGTGAGACGACCGCCCGTCGCCACGGCGACGTCGGATGCCCGAATCCTCACGACCGGCAACGGTACCGTTCGGGTGAATGACAGGCCTGTCCGCGTCCGATGAGCGCATCCATCTCGTCGTCCTGTTCGGTGGGCGCTCGGCCGAGCACGACGTGTCGTGCGTGACGGCCGCGCACGTGCTGCGCGCCGTCGACCCGGCGGCGTACCGCGTCACGCCGATCGGCATCTCCACCGACGGCGAGTGGGCGCTCGCCGAGGCCGCTCGCGACGCGTTGGCGGCCGGACCACACGCATTGCCCGGCACGCTCGACCCGCATGGCGCTGAAGTCGCACCCGCCGAGGTGCTTGCCGCTGACGGAGCTTCGGGCGGGCGGACGGTCGTGCTCCCCCTGTTGCACGGGCCGATGGGTGAGGACGGAACCGTCCAGGGCCTGCTCGAGTTGGCCGACGTGGCCTACGTCGGTGCGGGGGTGCTCGGCTCGGCGCTGGCGATGGACAAGGCGATGGCCAAGCAGGTACTGGCCGCCAACGGCATCCCCCAGGCCCGCCACCGCGCCTTCCCCGAGCACCTGCGGACGCCGGGGACCCCGGCCGAGCTGGCTGCCGAACTGGGCCTGCCGTGCTTCGTCAAGCCGGCCAACATGGGCTCGTCGATCGGCGTCTCCAAGGCCCACGACGTGGAGGAACTGCGCGACGCCATCGACCACGCGTTGAGCTACGACGAATGGGTCGTCGTCGAGGAGGCCGTCCGCGGCCGGGAGATCGAAGTCGCCGTCCTCGGCACGACCGACCCGGTGGCCTCCTGCGCCGGGGAGATCGTGCCGGGCGCCGAGTTCTACGACTACGAGGACAAGTACGTCACCGACGGCGCGCAACTGCTGATCCCCGCCCCGCTGTCGCCACAGGAGACGGCGACCGTGCAGACCCTGGCCGTCCGCGCGTTCCAGGCGCTCCGTGGCGACGGGCTGGCGCGGGTCGACTTCTTCTTCGAGGAGGGTGGCCGCGGCTTCCTCTGCAACGAGGTCAACACGATGCCCGGCTTCACGCCGTTCTCGATGTACCCGAAGCTGTGGCAAGCGGCCGGGCTGTCGTACCCTGTGTTGATCGACCGCTTGGTCGAGCTGGCGTTGGAGCGCCACGGCCGCAGGCGTCACAACACCAAGCACTGACGGGAGGGCTCGGATGCAACTGGAGAATCCGGGATACGCGGGCGTCAACCACCTCGCCCTGGTCTGTCGCGACATGGCCCGTACGGTCGAGTTCTACGAGGGCGTGCTCGGCATGCCGCTCGTCAAGACCGTCGAACTGCCGCGGGGCATGGGCCAGCACTTCTTCTTCGACTGCGGGGGTGGCGACTGCATCGCCTTCTTCCACTTCGCCGACGCGCCGGACGCCGCACCGGGGATCGCCTCCGCCGCCGCCTTCCCCGGCGTCGGCGAGATCGCCACCGCCGTCGGCTCGATGAACCACGTCGCCTTCTCCGTCCCGCCCGAGCGCATCGAGTCGCTGCGCCGGCAGCTGATCGATGGGGGCATCGAGTGCACGGCGATCTTCAACCACGACGACAGCGAGTGGGGCGTGTCACGGGAGGTCACCGACGACGTGTTCGTGCGCTCCGTGTACTTCTTCGATCCCGACGGGATCCTGCTCGAGTTCGCCTGCTGGACGCGCCCGTTGACTCCGGACGACGTCCGCCACGCGCCGCGCTCGACCGCCGCGGTCGGCAGCTGAGCGCGCCGTGCCCCGCCTGCGCCAGGTCCCCCGCGCCGAGGTGACGTCGCCGATCGTCGGTCGGCTATACGACCAGATCTTCGGCCAGCAGCGCGATCCGGTCGCCGAGCCGGGAACGGCGACCGGCACGCCTGGCGACTGGTGGACGGTGTTCGCCGCCGTCCCCGACATCTTCGAACACTCGGTACGTGGGTTCGCGCTCTACCGCAGCCCTGACCGTGCGCTGCCCCCGACGCTGATGG
>JALZMG010000539.1 GCA_030858325.1 Actinomycetota bacterium
AACCGGTCGATCGACCCGAGATCGAACATCGCTGCGCCGTCCGCGCTCACCACGCCACCTCCCACCACCAGGGCACGGCGATCGACGTCATGAACGCAAGCATGACGAGGGGGTGTCACATCCAACCGATCCCACCGGAGTGGGCCAAGAGTGCTGGCCGACCGGCTAGATCGCGCGCAGGAGCTCGACGGTCCGCTCAGTGGTCACCGCCATATCACGGACGAGACCCGGTCGTCGGGGGACCCGAGGACGTTTCCGTACAGCAGATCGCCATGGACGACGTGGCGCACGTCGGGGCAGCGCGGCGCCAGTTCTTCCAGGATGGACAGCGCACGGTCGAACACCCGGGACGCGAATGGCGCGCCGGCGAGTCGTTGCCGCCAGCCGTCGATTCGTGCCTGATCGCGATGTGGCACGCTCAGCAAGTAGTCGCGCCAGTGCGGATGGGACCCTTCGCCGCTCGGCGCGGTCGACGCCCCGTAGCCGGTTCCGGGCAGCTCGACCGTGGCCAACGTCACGAGCATCTCGAGCAGCGAGTCCACCGCCACGGCCAGCTGTTCGGATGGCAGCGCGTCGTGCTTGTCGCCACGCAGGCGCTCGGAGACGACGAAGGCGCCGTCGAACGCTGCACCGATCTCCAGCACCGCCGGAACGGGCAGTCCAGGGCTCGACCAGCCCGCCGCCAGTCGATCCTTGTGATAGTCCTCGACGTGCCGACCGAAGCGGACGACGAACGCATGACCGCCGACTTCGAAGGCAAACGCGCTCGACCAGGCGCCGCCCGCCAACCGGCTGACCGCGTCGACGGCACCGAAGCGCTTGCGCAGGAACGCGACGACGTCGCCAAGCGGCGGTTGCTGCTTCTCCATCGATGCATCACCTCGGGTCGGGTGGCCGACCGAATCGACGATCCGCCCACGTCTGGAGCGTGCCACGATTGCTGTCGATGAGCATCCGCATCGAGTCGATCAGTATCGACGCGCACGACCCGGCCGCGCTGGCGCGATGGTGGGCCGATGCGTTGGGCTGGACCATCACGGACGAGGAGGATGACGAGGTCCTCGTCGAGCCCCCGGCCGGCAGCTCCGAGCGCGGCGTCGTCCCCGAACTGCTCTTCGTCGCCGTGCCGGACGACAAGGTGGTCAAGAACCGGTGGCACCTCGACCTGCGGCCCGACGACCAGGCGCAAGAGGTCGCCCGGTTCGAGGCGCTCGGCGCACGCCGCGTGGACGTCGGCCAGAGCGACACCGACACGTGGGTCGTGCTCGCCGATCCTGAGGGCAACGAGCTGTGCATCCTGCGCGCCAGGCAGCCTGACGCGTGACGCCGGCCGTCAGCGTTGCTCGGCGAGCCACGTTGCGGCCCGGCGCGGGGACGCCGTCGCCAGCCACGCGTCCTGGATCAACTCGACGAGCTCGGCGCGTGTGATCTCACCAAGGCGGCTGGCGCGGATGAGGACCGAGCGATGCCCGTCGAAGTGGTGGGTCGTGAAGTACGGCGACTTCGGGTCCTGGACGAGCGCCGCCTTGTCGTCGTCGGACTCCACCCAGATCACGATGACGTCGTCGTAGCGCGCGCCGGTGGCGGGATCAATGGCGTCGGGCCGTGGGTTGCGGAAGAACACGAACGACTTGCCGCCCACTTGGTACACGGCGTTCTGCCGGGTGCCCCCTCGACCTTGACGTGCGGCATAGCGGCGGCAATGTCGTGCACCTCCTCGACGCGTGCTGGCCGGTCGTCGTCGCGCACCGGCACGGTCTACCGCTCGTTGGCGCTGAGCAGTGCGAGCGCGAACTCGCGCGCGACATCGGCATTCGCCGCGAGCAGGGACCCGATTGGCTCGACGAGGCGGCGAGGGTAGGTCGGTCCAGGGCTGCGCACCCGTGCGTAGTGATCGAGCGTCGTCGTGGCCTCGCCGAGGAAGTCGGTGACGTCGATGTCGTCGGCGATGACACCGCCCACCCCTCGGGCGTTGCACATGGCGAACGCGAGGCGGGCCTCGCTCACGGTGCCCACGCAGTCCGTCGGTTTGTAGCTTTCCAGTCCGAGCATCTTGCGCAGGATGGTGCGGTTCTCCGGCACGTCGAAGAGGTTGATGTCGAACGTGGCGGCGACCGTCTCGGGCGGAAGCCAGGCGACGTAGTTCATCCACACGTACAGGCACTTGGCGCAGCGACAGCACCATGGCTTGCGCTGGGCGCACGAGTGCGTGCTGGGAACCGCATCGAGATCGCGCGCCAGGAGCGAGAACACCTTCACGTCGTAGACCGGCCGCAACAAGTGGAACATGGTGACGTTGGCGAACAGTTCACGCCGGACGTATTCGTGGAGCAGCTGTTCCGCCGCTGCGCTCATGCCCCACAGGTAGTTGATCTCCTCACCGGTCTTGTCCCAGACCAGGTTGTGTTCGTCGGTGCTACGCGTGACGCCGAGTGCCACTTCCGTGAACCCGTGGTGCAGGGCGACGGGCAGTGCCGTCCAGTACGAGCTGACGGTCTCCGCAGCGATCACTCGACGGATGCCGAGCTCGGGGTAGGCGGCCATGATCGGCGCATCGATGGCGTCGTCGAGCACCCACGCGCGGTGTACCCGCCGGGGCCGGCAGTGCGCCACCATCGTGTCGACGAGCTGATGCTGCGGCGCGCCTGGCCCGTACGTGGAGTGGGAGTAGACGAAGGCGTCGTAGTCGATCCCCGCCCGCTCGAGCAGCTTCATGCCGACGAGGCTGTCCTTGCCGCCGCCGCAGAGCATCAGCAGTGTGGTCGGTCCCTCGGCCACGTCACGGGGTGCGCTGGCGTAGTCGACCGGCGCCCCCGGCGGCCGCGACAGCCGGTAGTCGGGCAGGTCGTTCTCCAAGCGCCACACGCCCCAGACGTTGCGGAACAGCGTCTCCCACAGGTCCCAGAAGGAGTCGGTGAGCAGATCGTCGTACGGTCCGGCGTCGATGGCCGTCGGTGCGAGGCTGGCCGCCTTGTTGGCCTCGAAGGCGAGCAGATGGAAGTACACCGTGCGCATCGCGGTCTCGCCGTAACGCTCCTCCAGCTCGAGAAGGTCGACGTCGTCGTACCAGTACGTCGTGCTGAAACGGAGATCACCGACCCCGTACCGCAGCACCAGATGGCGCCGACCGCGCGCGACCGGTTCGAGGTCGAGACAACGCATCCACGCAACCTATGACACGGCGAGTCCGTGGCCGGATGTCGCTGAGCCAGTGTGGTCGGGGTCGCTAGCTGCCGGGCAGGTCCTCCTGGGTGGGGCAGCAGCGATCGTCGGTCGCGCAGGACATCGACGGCGCGTCGGCCAGCACGGTGTAGAACTCCCAGTCGTTCTCCGGGCCCTTCACCCAGGTCTTCTCTTGCAGCGCGAAGCAACACGTGACGTTGTCCTGCACGTGCTGGTCGAACCCGATCTCCTGGGTGCGCACGATCACTGCGGCGACCTCGTCGGTCGAGCCGACCTCGACGCCGACGTGGTTGAGGGTGCCGGGTTCGCCGGAGTTGGCGAACAGCACCAACTTCAATGGTGGGTCGGCGATGGCGAAGTTGGCGTAGTCCTCGCGCACCTTGGCCGGCGGCGTCTGGAACAGCTTGGTGTAGAACGCGATCGATGCATCGAGGTCGTCGACGTTGAGGGCGAGTTGAACACGGGACATGGGGCGACTCCTGCTACTACATTGAAGACTGTCGATACATGATGGTACCGACCGCATCGACAGTTGTCAATGGACTTCTTCGACGCCTGTCGATACCATGGCCAACGTGAGCAGGCCCGGCGCTGTCAGCGACGCCATCGCATGTTGCACCCCGGTGCGCGCCGAAGCGCTCGATCAGCCGACGGCGGCGACGTTGGCTCGCTCGTTCGGGGCGTTGTCCGATCCGACCCGACTCCGGTTGCTGAGCCTGATCGCGTCGGCGGACGCCGACGAGGTGTGCGCCTGCGACCTCATCGAACCGTCCGGCCGGTCACAGCCGACTGTCAGCCACCATATGAAGGTCCTCGTGGACGCGGGCCTGGTCGAACGGGAAAAGCGGGGGCTGTGGGTCTGGTACCGACTCGTCCCCGAACGCCTCGACGCGCTCCGGGCTGTTCTCGGCTAACTCACGGCTAACTCCAGCGCCGAACCGTCGTTGTGTGTGAGCACATACGTCGGGTATCGACGTATGTGCTCACACAGAGCCGGGTGACTGATGTGATCGGATCCTCTCGCTCATCGCGCGGTGGCGAGGCGCGGGGGAGTGTTGATCCAGCGCGCCAGGAGGACGAGCGCGACGACGAGGTAGACGCCGCCGGCGGGGATCCACATGACGACGCCGGCCAGTTGCTGATCGGCCAGCGCGGTGAGGCCCCACCGCTCCGTCGTCGTGGCGTACGACGGGTACCACGGGTGGCGGCCGAACGTCAGGAGGACACCGAGGATCCCGCATTGCAACGACAGCGCGAACAGCACGAGGACGGCGAGGCCGGGCCGGTCGCTGCGCCGGCGGCCGGCGGCGAGGATCGCCGCCCACGACAGCAGCGCCGTGAGGACGAATGTGCCGTGCTCCACCGCGTGCGCGACCTGGTTGGCGAGCGCCGCCTCGTACAGCACGGGTACGTGCCATGCCCACAGCGCGACGACGCTCGGCACGGTCGCCGCCACGGGATTGGCGAGCAGCCACCGCCCGGCGCGCCCGGCCGGCGTCATCCGCCAGCGGTGCATGCGGCGAGCCACGGAGCGAGGGAGGCCGCGCAGGATCGCCACGACCGGGGCACCGGCGACGAGCAGCGGCGCGGCGACGGTCGTCAGCAACAGGTGCTGCACCATGTGCGCCGAGGAGAGCGACGAGCCCATGGCATCGAGCGGCGAGACCAGCGCCAGCCACATCACGATCATCCCGGCTACGAACGAGCGCCGCTGCCACACGGCGACAGCGCGCCGGTGCGTCGTGCGTCGCCACGTCTGGTGGTACACGACGGCGACGGCGACCAGCCCGAACCAGACGAACGGGTCCCAGTTCCACGCCGTCCACAGCTCCGCCGGCCCGATCGGCGGCCCATCGTGGGCCGGGACGTTCAACACAACGAGCCGCCCAGGCTTGGCGCCGCAAGGAACAGCACGAACAGCGTGAACATGCCGAGCAGCAACAGCCCGGTCGTGACCATGAACCGCGCGTTGTCGCCGCGCTCGACGGCGAGTTCACGATGCGGGTACGGAGCGTCGGAGTCGTCGGTGTCGCCTGCGTCGGCGCGGCGCCAGAGCTGCCGCCCGCGCCAGGTGTACGCCGCCAGTGTCGCTGCCGACGCAACGGCGGCGACGACGATGACGACGCGCAGCGCCTTGGTGCTCAACAGTGCCGTCTGCGTTGCACAGCTCACCTCCGCCAGCAGGTAGACGAGGAAGAAGTAGACCGTGCCGACGACCGGTCCGGCCAGCAGTACGGCCCAGTGCGACGTGCCGGGCAGGCGTCGACGGCGAGTGGTCATCGGGGGACCGTCACAGACGCGGCACGAGGTACAGCGTGGTCATGGCGATCAGCCACATCGCCGTCATCGCTCCCCAGTAGCGCAGGGTGTTGGTGACGGCCGATTGCCGGCGTAACGAGAACTCGCCCTTCCATGCGGCCCCCAGCACGACGCCGGCGATGACGAGCCCGATCAGCGCGACGGCGAGGAGGAACCCGGCGAGGACGTAGAAGATGGAGCCGTAGGCGTGATCCTGCGCAGTGATGTCCAGCCGCGTCAGGTCGTACAGCAGCAGCCCGCTGCCGGCGACGGTCAAGGTCGCGCCGCCGACGAGTCCCGAGATCAACCCCGTTCCCGAATCCCTCGTGACGCTGCGGTACGCACCGGCTATCGCCACGGTGCTGACGACGATGCAGGCCGTGGATGCAAAGGCGAGCCAGAGGCCGGGCACCTCGACGCCGGCCGGCGGCCACTCATCGTTTTCGACACGCAGGTAGAGGTAGCTGAGCAGCAGCGTGGAGAAGGCGATGGCGGCGACGAGGACGGACAGCCCCATGCCCCACGTGGCGAGTGTGCGGCCACCGTCGGTGCGCACCGGGATGCCGTGCGTCCGTTCGAACTCCTCCTCCTCGGCCAGGCTCGTCGGCACCGGCTCCGGGCGGTTCCACAGTACGACGGCGCCGATGATGACGACCGCCGACAGCGCCAGCAGTGGGAGGCTGTGGAGCATCTCGCCGAGGAAGAACAACACGGTGCCGCAGGCGGCGACGAACGGCCAGATCGACGGTCCGGAGACGCGGATAACCTCCTCCGGCTGGCCGTCGTTGACGCCCGTGACGATGGCCGCTCTCCACGTCAGCGGCCACTCGGACAGCGCGTGTAGGAACGCGACCGTGCGCGGCTCACCCGTGTGCAGATCGTCCTGGTCCCACAGCGGGTGGCGGCTGTGCACGATCGGCGGCACCGAGAAGCCCTGGTCCGCGGGCGGTGACGGGACCGACCACTCCAGCGTGTCGGCGCCCCACGGGTTGGCCCCGGCCGGCTCGCCGCGGTAGCGGCTGTAGATCAGGTTGACGACGAAGACGAGGATCCCGGCGAACAGCACGAACGCGCCGATCGTGGAGATCATGTTGTAGATGCCCCAGCCCGAGTCGGCGTCGTAGGTGTAGACGCGCCTGGGCATGCCTTTCAGCCCGGCGATGTGCATCGGGAAGAACGTGATGTTGAGCCCGATGAACATCATCCAGAAGTTGATCTTCCCGAGGCGCTCGTCGAGCAGCTTTCCCGTGAACTTGGGCAGCCAGTAGTAGGCGGCGGCGAAGATCGGCAGCGCCACCCCGCCGATCAACACGTAGTGCAGGTGGGCGACGACGAAGTACGATTCGTGGGCCTGCAGGTCGAACGGGGCGGAGGCGACCATGATGCCGGTGACACCGCCGATCACGAACGTCACGAGGAATCCGACGACGAACAGCAGCGGCGTCTTCCACGCCGGACGGCCGACCCACAGCGTGGCCAACCAGGCGAAGATCTGGACGCCGGCGGGGATGCCGATGGCGATGCTGGCGGCCGAGAAGAAGCTCGACACGACGGGCGGGAGCCCGACGGCGAACATGTGGTGCGCCCACAGCGCGAAGGACATGAACCCGATCGCCACGAACGCGGCGACGAGCCACGGATAGCCGGCGATCTTGCGTCGCGCGAACACCGGGATGACCATCGACACGACACCGGCCGCCGGCAGGAACTGGATGTACACCTCGGGGTGACCGAAGATCCAAAACAGGTGCTGCCAGAGCAGCGAGCTGCCACCGAAGTTCGGGTCGAAGAACTTCATGTCGTAGCTGCGGCTCATCTCCAGGAGGAAGCTGCCGACGACGAGCGTGGTGAACGCGAACACGATCATGAACGCGGTGACGAGCATCGCCCACGCGAATAGCGGCAGGCGGGCCAGCGTCATGCCGGGCGCCCGAAACTTGAGGATGCTGATGATGATCTCGATACCGGCGGCGATCGCGGCGACCTCGGCGACGCTGAGCCCGAGCACCCAGAAGTCGAGCGCTTTGTCCGGCGAGTACTGCGTCAGGCTGAGCGGCGTGTAGGCGAACCACCCGGCGTCCGGCACCAGCTGGAAGAGCGTCGAGCTGTAGTAGAACAGCCCGCCCATCAAGTAGGTGAAGAAGCTGTAGGCGCCGAGGCGGGGGAACGGCATCTCCCGCGAGCCGAGCAGGAACGGCAGCAGCAAGATGGCGAAGCCCTCGGTGATCGGCAAGATCACGAGAAACATCGTCACCGAGCCGTGGTTCGTGAACAGCTCGTTGTACAGCTCGGGGCTGATGAAGTCGTTCTCCGGCACCGCCAGCTGGAGGCGCATCACGAGCGAGTCGACGCTGCCGCCGAGGAGCAGGAAGAAGAACCCGACGAACAGCAGCCGCTTGCCGATGGCGTCGTTCTGGACGGCCATCAACTTGCCCCGCTTGCCCGGCGGATCGGCCCACAGCCGGGCCATCCGCTCGGCTGTCGCCGGGGCGCCGTCGGCGGCCGGCGAGTCGGTGCGCGTCGAGGTCTCGTCGGTCATCGCAAACCGTCCAGATACGCGACGAGATCGGCGAGCTCATCGTCGGTCAGCTCCGGCGCCGGCATCGTCGTACCCGGCTTGACGGCGTCCGGGTCGCGCAACCAGCGGGCCAGCTCCTCGCTCGTGTTGGCGATGGTGTCGGCGGCCAGCGTGCGCCGACTGGCGACGTGCGTCAGGTCGGGCCCCGGTGTCGTGGCCTCGTTCGCGCTCGTCACGCCGGCCACGGTGTGGCAGGCCGCGCACCCTTCGTCGACGAACAGCGCCCGACCCCGTTGCGCCGCCTCGCTCGCCGGCTCGGCGGCCGCCGCCCCTTGCTCCTCGAGCCAGGCGGCAAACTCCTCCGGTGGCTGGGCGATGACGAGGAAGTTCATCAGCGCGTGTTGCACGCCGCAGAACTCGGCGCACGCCCCCATGTACTCGCCCGGCTCGTCGGCCTCGATGACGAGCGTGTTCGTGCCGTCGGGCAGCATGTCCAGCTTCCCTTGCAGCGCCGGCACCCAGAAGCTGTGGATCACATCGGCCGAGATGAGCCGCAGCTCGACCGGTTCTCCGGCCGGGACATGGATCTCATTGGCCACCGTTACGCCACCCGGATACTCCGCGGCCCACCAGTACTGGTACGAGACCACGTCGATGACGACGCTGCCATCGGGCGCCGCCCGTGACACGGTGCGCATGGTGGACACGCTGAACGCGAGGACGGCGATCAGCACGATGCCGGGCATCACGACGCCGAGCCAGACGATCCAGCGGTTGGCGACGGCCGCCGGCACGTCTTGGCGATCGTCGGCGGCGTCCGGGCCGCCGTGGCGACGCCTGCGCAGCATCGGGAGGACGAGCAATGCGACGACAAGGATGGTGACGACCGTGCCGCCGGCCAGCAACCACCACCACAGCACCTCGATCTCGTCCGCCGCCGGACCTCCTGAGTCGAGCTGCCCCGGCCGTCTCACGCTCTCACGTTCGCACAATCAGTCAGCCGTCGGCACGTTGGCGAAGATCTGCCAGGCCAGCGCCCTCTTCGCCGTTCCCCGTGAGGCCGGCGATGAGCACGATCCTCAACGATGCGGAGAGCGAGTACTCACCCACCGGAACCGGTTCTGATCGCGAAGCAGTTCCCCGTGGTAGCGCGACCGCCCCAACGGTGAAGCGATCAGGAGATGGACGACGGCCGAGAGCAGCGAGAACAGCGCAACTGGACGGCGTCGGGAGAGCGGCGCGGGACCGTGGACAGGGCGGGCGACCTACCCCGGA
>JALZMG010000056.1 GCA_030858325.1 Actinomycetota bacterium
GCCCACAGCCCGGTCAGCACGATCCAGTCGGCGGACGCCACGTCGGCGGCAAGGCGCGAGCCCTCCTCGTTGGCGACGCCCGGATCCATCTCGATGAAGTACGTCGCCGGGTCCAGCTCGGGGAACAGCCAGTACACGAAGACGTCGCTGTACCACGTGCGGCGCAGATCGATCGGTCCGACGAGCAGGCGCTCGCCCGGTTCGGCGCGGCGGTCCAACTCGTCGACAGCGGCGGAGACGGCGAGGAAGGCCCGGTAGTCGCCGAGATAGAAGTAGCGGTCGTCGCGCTCGACGCGGAACGCGCTCGGCACCTGGCCCAGCCCGACACGGGTGTGCAATAGGTAGTAGCGGAACGTGAACAGCGCGGTGAACGTGTACGTCGCGGCGAGCGCGAACGCGGCGCCGACGACGACGGCCCGGCGCCGCTCGATGTGGGGGCGCCAGCGCCCGACGACCTCGGCCACGGCGACGACGGCGAACGGCCACGAGATGCACGTCACCCAGTTGAGGTGGGCGGAGTCCGGGCGCTGCAGGGCTTGGGGGAGGATGCC
The DNA here is from genome assembly GCA_030858325.1 of Actinomycetota bacterium. Lineage (GTDB taxonomy): Bacteria > Actinomycetota > Acidimicrobiia > Acidimicrobiales > Ilumatobacteraceae > JALZMG01. The sequence goes on from JALZMG010000056.1 coordinate 552, forward strand.
GAGGCTGATCAGGGCGACGGCGAGCAGCACGCTCGAACGCCCCGACGGTCGGGCGACGCCCCGCCGCGCCACGATGGCGAACGCCAGCAGGGCCAGCGTGCCGGCGACCATCAGGCAGAACCAGAGGAACAGCGCGTGCGACGCCCGCAGGTGCGGCACCCGCCACCACGGCGGGATCTCCTCGGCCACTGCCTGCAGGGCGCCGTCGAGCCGGCTCCACGACGGCGGGCGGGGCAGCTCGCGCCCGCCGCGCAGTCGCAAGACCGGGTCGACGACCATCCCTTCGAACGCGTTCACAGGCCCGGCCATCACGAGGTGCACCCACATCGGGAGCAGGCCGACGACGAGGCCGAGCGCGACTGGCCGCCGGCTCGGCGCCTCGCGCCACAACATCCACCCGAGGATCAGGCCGACCGCCAGCACGAGGTCGGGGCGGTACGTCAACGCCAGCCCGCCGAGCACGCCGGCGACGATCCACGCCACGCGCCGTCGTTGCGAGTCCCTCAGGTGCATCGCCCGGATTGCAAAGACGGCGCTCCACAGCGTCAGCGCGACACCGCCGTTCCACGCCAACGCGGTCAGCGCGATCGGCGTGAGGATGTAGAAGACCGACAACCCGGCGACAGCCGTCGCCGCCAGCCGGCCCCACGCCCTGGCCAGCGTGAACAGGCCGAGGATGATGCCGAGGTGCTGCAGCAGACCGAATGTGCGCTCGGCCGGCAGCGAGTACCCGACCAGCTCGTACCAGCCGGCGAGGACGTGCAGCGCGCCGGGACCGTAGAGATGGAGGAAGTCGACGTTCGGCACGTCGCCCCTGACGAGGCGCTCGGGGAAGTAGAGCATGAAGCCCTCCTCCATCGTCCCGCCCGTGAAGCGGTACAGGCCGCGCAGCGGCAGTGTGACGAGCACGGCGACCGCGGCCAGTCCGATCCAGGTCCCGACCGCGCCGGCTGCACGACGACGCAGGCCGCCCGAGCCCCCGAGCACGAACGCCACCGGATCGTCGGTCAGCCGGTCGGGGCGCTCGCCGTCGGCACCGCTGCCGGCACTGGCGTCGTCGAACTCGCCCCGCTCGGCGATCGGAGTCGGCGGCGCATCCACGAGGGCGACAAGCTACCCGTGGTCTCGTCGCGGCGGGGGGCCACGGTACGCTCTGGCCCTCGTGACGCGGGCACAGCAGGCACTGCACTGGTGCGCTCGGCGGCCCGGGTGGGCGGGGGTGGCCGTCACACTGGGCCTCGGCCTGCCCCTGCTCGCGGCTCTCGTCGCCCTGCGCGCCGACCGCTGGTATCCGGTGCTCGACCTGGCGATGACCGAGTACCGGGTGCGCGACGTGGGAACCTCGGACACACCCTTGATCGGGCTGCCCGGCCGCATCGGCACCTACCCGGACCAGGGCAGCCATCCCGGTCCGCTCAGTTTCTACCTGCTGGCGCCGACGTACCGGCTGCTCGGATCGTCGTCGTGGGCGCTGGAGGTGGCCACCGTCGTCATCCACCTCGGCGCCATCGGCGTCGCCGTCTGGATCGGCTACCGCCAGG
>JALZMG010000066.1 GCA_030858325.1 Actinomycetota bacterium
GCCTTGTCCTCTGGCTCCTGGTCGTCGCCGGCCTCTCCGCCGTCGCCACCGCCCTCACCCGCTGAACGAACGGGGCGTCAGTGGCCGAACATCGTCAGCCACTGCTCGCGGCTGGCGGGGCGGAACACAGAGTTCTGCTCGCGGATCGCCGCCATCGACGCGCTGGACGGCAACGAGTAACGGTGGCCGGGGAACACGAGCGTGTCGGCGGGTAGCGCGGCGAGGCGCTGCAGGCTGTCGTACATCTGCGCCGGATCGCTGCCGGGGAGGTCGGTCCGGCCACAGCCGTCGAGGAAGAGCGTGTCGCCCGACACCAGCCGGCCGGCGACGAGGAAGCACTGGCTCCCCGGCGTGTGCCCCGGCGTGTGGACGAGCTCGATGTCGACGGCGCCGACCGTCACCGTGTCACCGGGCGAGTGCACGTCCAGGTCGCTCTCCGCCATCCCCGTCGTGCGCGCCACCCACGGCGCCTCGTCGCGCTGCACGTGGACCGGGCAGTCGACGCGCTCCCGCAGGCGCGTGATCCCCTCCAGCGTATGCCCCATCATCGAGCCGCCGATGTGGTCGGCGTGATAGTGGGTGGCGAGCACGCCGACGACGGACATGCCGTCGGCCTCGACGGCGTCGACCAGGTCGTCGACGGCGTACGCAGGGTCGACGAGCACACATTCCCGTGCCGTGCGGTCACCGACGGCGTAGGCGAAGTTGACCATCTGCTGGGCGATCGGGTCGTCGACGGCGAAGTCTCGCCCGGAGAGCAGCTGGCGGAAGTACAGCGGATCGTCGAAGTGGCGGGCCACGCCTCAACGTTAGGGCTCGCCGCAGGATTACTTACGTCCAAGCAATCTTGCGGTGGGCCCTTTGGGCGCTGGCACCTACGCTCGGACCCGATGGACACGGTTCGCTACGGCATCATCGGGACGGGGATGATGGGCGTCGAGCACATCAGCAACCTGCTCGCCATGGACGGTGCCGCGGTCACGGCGCTCGCCGATCCTGAACCGCGCTCGCTCGACCTTGCGCTCCAAGCCGTCGGTCCGGACCACCCCCCGGCACGCTTCGCCGACCATCGCCAGCTGATCGCGTCCGGCACATGCGACGCCGTCGTCATCGCCTCGCCCAACCACACGCATCACGACGTACTGCTCGACGTCCTCGCCAGCCCGCTGCACGTGCTCGTCGAGAAGCCGCTGTGCACGACGGTCGCCGACTGTCGCGCCGTCGTCGCCGCGGCGGCCGACGGCCCGCCGGAGCGGGTCGTCTGGATGGGCCTCGAGTACCGCTACATGCCGCCGACGCAGCAGCTGCTCGGGGAGGTGCGGCGGGGCACCGTCGGCACCGTGCGCATGGTGGCCATCCGCGAGCACCGCTTCCCGTTCCTGCACAAGGTCGGCAACTGGAACCGCTTCAACCGCAACACCGGCGGCACGCTGGTCGAGAAATGCTGTCACTACTTCGACCTGATGAACCTCGTCGTCGGCAACCGGCCGCGGCGGGTCATGGCGTCGGGCGCGCAGGATGTCAATCACCTCGACGAGGTCTACGACGGCGAGGTGCCCGACGTCATCGACAACGCCTACGTCGTCGTCGAGTACGACGGTGGCGCCCGGGCGATGCTCGACCTGTGCATGTTCGCCGAGGCGTCGAAGAACGAGCAGGAGCTGTGCGTCGTCGGCGACGATGGCCGCGTGGAGGCGTTGGTCAGCGAGCGACTGCTGCGCATCGGGCGACGGGCCGACGGCCTCGGCAACGTCACCGAGCGTAGGGTCGAAGATGCCCGTGTGCGCTTCAAGGGATTTCACCACGGGTCCAGCTACCTCGAGCACGTCGACTTCCTGTCCGCCATCCGCGCAGGTGGGCCGGCCGCCGTGACGCTGGAGGACGGCCTGTGGTCGGTCGCCATCGGTGAGGCCGCGCACCGCTCGATCGACACCAACGGCTGGGTCGATGTCGCCGAACTGGTGGACGCTACGGCGCCGCGATGACGGCTGTGCCGTCGTCGAATCCCGCCGGGGCGCATCGGCTGACCGCGCTGACCGCCGGTCAGCCGGTCGTGTTCGGCGGCGACCGCGTCACGTACGTCCCACCCACCATGGCCGACGCCTTCGTCGACGGTGACCGGTTGCTGATCGTCGGCGCGAGCGGCGACCTGCTGCACGTACCGGCCCTCGCCCACCGCGCCGCCTCGTCGGCCGTCGATGCCGCGACCGGTGCGTTCGGGCGGCTCGGCCGCTGCGACGACGACCAGATCAGCGAGTTCTTCGCCCGGTTCGCGTCCAGCCTGCGTGACGACGAGGCGATCGAGCGGATTCTCGCCGCCAACGGCCGTGACGTCGACCTGGCCGCCAACGCCGGGCGGTCGACCACCCGGCTCGTGCTGACCGAGCAGATGCGCCAGGACATGATCGTCGGACTGGAGGTGTGGCGGGACTCGCCGCTGCGCCGCGATGCGCCGCTGGAGCGGATCGAGCACGGGGTGTGGTCGCTGGAGGCCAGGCAGGCGCCGCTCGGGGTCGTCGGGTTTGTGTTCGAGGGCCGGCCCAACGTGGTCGCCGACGCCGCCGGCGTGGTGCGCACGGGCAACACGGTGGCCATGCGCATCGGCTCGGACGCGCTGGGTACGGCCGAGG
>JALZMG010000077.1 GCA_030858325.1 Actinomycetota bacterium
CTCGGCACGACCGGCGAGGAACGAGCGTGCGGCGGCCGCGTCATCAGAAGCCGGTTGCGTCGTTCAGGGGCGTTTGCCCGGCTCGGCACGACCGGCGAGGAACGAGCGTGCGGCGGCCGCGTCATCAGAAGCCGGTTGCGTCGTTCAGAGGTCGATTGCCCGGCTCGGCACGACCGGCGAGGAACGAGCGTGCGGCGGCCGCATCAAGAGTAGGTTCGCCGTCGTGACGAGCGGGAACCCGATGCAGGACAAGATCGCCGATCTCGCCCAGCGCCGGGAGCAGGCCTACCACGCCGGGTCCCCGCGGTCGGTGGAGCGCCAGCACGCCAAGGGCAAGCTGTTGGCGAGGGAGCGCATCGAGTACCTGCTCGACGACGGGTCGTTCAACGAGGTCGACCTCCTGGCCCGCCACCGCGCCCACGCCGCCGGGTTGGAGGAGCGGCCGTACACCGACGGTGTGATCACCGGATGGGGCATGGTCGAGGGGCGCAAGGTGTTCGTGTTCGCCCAGGACTTCACGGTGTTCGGCGGCGCCCTCGGCGAGGTGTTCGCCGAGAAAATCCACAAGCTGATGGATCTCGCGCTCAAGGTCGGCGCGCCCGTCGTCGGGCTCAACGACGGGGCCGGCGCGCGCATCCAGGAAGGCGTCGTCAGCCTCGCCAGTTACGGCGGCATCTTCTACCGCAACGTGCTGTCGTCCGGTGTCGTCCCGCAGATCTCGGTGATCCTCGGCCCGTGCGCCGGTGGCGCCGTCTACAGCCCGGCGATGACCGACTTCATCTTCATGGTGCGCGAGGCGTCGCACATGTTCATCACCGGCCCCGACGTCGTGAAGACCGTGACCGGCGAGGACGTCACGCTGGAGGAGCTCGGTGGGGCGATGAGCCACGCCTCGAAGTCCGGTGTCGCTACGTTCGTCGCCGACGACGAGAAGTCGTGCCTCGACGAGGTTCGCTTCCTCCTCTCGTTCCTACCGCAGAACAACATGGAGGAGCCGCCGTTCGTCGACGCCGGCGACGACCCCGAGCGCCTCTGCCCCGAGCTGCGCGACCTGCTGCCGGCCAGCCCCAACCTGCCCTACGACATGCACAAGGTCATCCAGGCCGTCGTCGACGAGGGCGAGTTCATGGAGTACTTCCCGCACTGGGCGCGCTCCATCGTCTGCGGGTTCTCGCGCATCGACGGGCGCACTGTCGGCATCGTCGGCAACCAGCCGATGGTCCTCGCCGGCGTGCTCGACATCGAGTCGGCGGAGAAGGCCGCCCGCTTCGTGCGCACGTGCGACGCGTTCAACATCCCGCTCGTCACGTTCGTCGACGTGCCCGGCTTCCTGCCCGGCGTCGACCAGGAATACGGCGGCATCATCCGCCACGGCGCCAAGCTGCTGTACGCGTACTGCGAGTCGACGGTGCCGCGCATCCAGGTGATCACACGCAAGGCCTACGGCGGCGCCTACGTGGTGATGAACTCGAAGTCGATCGGTGCGGATCTCGCGTTCGCCTGGCCGTCGGCGGAGCTGGCCGTGATGGGACCGCAGGGCGCCGTCGAGATCGTCTACCGCCGCGAGCTGCAGCAGGCCGCCGACCCCATCGCCCGTCGCGCCGAACTCGTCGCCGAGTACACCGAGCGCTATGCCAACCCGTACGCGGCGGCCGAGCGTGGATACGTCGACGACGTGATCGACCCCGCCGAGACGCGCATGAAGGTCGCCGCCGGCCTGGCCATGCTGCGCACGAAGCGCGAAGAGCTCCCCCGCCGCAAACACGGCAACATGCCGCTTTAGTGGCCTCGCTCGCTCGAAACTCGCTCACTCGGACGCTTCTGTCCTTTCGGATCGGCCCGATCGGGACGGTTGGAAAGGACAGTTGCTTCTTGGGATGACCCCGGACGTCATCGACGGCGGGACGTTTGCGCCTCATCGTGGTCGGCATGAGCACTGACACGACTGACACGACCTCAACCGCCACTGACACCACCACCACCGATGTGACGGGCGTCGTCGACATGTATCTGGCGACGTGGAACGAGACGGACGCCGGCAGGCGGGCCGCCTTGATCGGCGC
>JALZMG010000081.1 GCA_030858325.1 Actinomycetota bacterium
GCGCCGGCACCGCGTCGGCGACGGTCGTCGTCGTCTCGCCGACCGGCGGAGCGACCGCGGGAACGGTCGTCGTCGTCTCGCCGACCGGCGGAGCGACCGCGGGAACGGTCGTCGTCGCGCCGGGGATGAGCGCTGGATCCGCCGGCACGCTCGTCGGGGCCACCGGAGGAGGCGGTGGTGTCGTCGCGCCGACGCCGCCAGCAGCGGTGCCGACGAACGACAGGCCAACAAGCGCGCCGAGCAGCAGACCGGGTCGACGCATCGCGGCGAGGGTAGATGCTCGACGTCGTGCCGACCGGGCACGGCGCAACCTGGCCATCGTCAGACGAGTGGCCACGGATAGCGGTGGCCGCTGTCGTCACCGGGCAGGACTCGGTGCTCGGCCAGCCACGCCGCCCGCCTGCGCATGCCGTCGACCTCGGGCGGAGCGAGCAGCGCGGCGATCTCGGTGGGGACGCATTCGGCCACGGCGGTCACGGCGGCGACCTGCGCATCGGTCAGGGCGTCGCCGGCGAACTCCCAGATGACGGTGCGCAACTTGTAGTCGGCGGCGAAGCACAACCCGTTGTCGATCGCCCACACGCGGTCGCCGGCGAGCAGGCAGTGGCCGCTCTTGCGGTCGGTGTTGTTGGCCACGACATCGAGCACGGCGATCGCCCGCAGCTGATCGTGCAGATCGAGTCGCTGCTCGGCGATCGTGAAGTAGTGCTCTCGGTGGTCGGCATCGACGAACCACTGCACCGAACCCTCACCGAGGGGCGCATCCGGACGCACGACCGTCGGCGGAACGGCGCCGATGCCCATCGCCTCACTGAGGAGGTACGCCGCCAGCTCGCGCCGGTGCAGACCCGGCTCGAAGTCCCACAGGGGACGCTCGCCGCGCACGGGCTTGTAGATGCCACGTGGTCCGTCGTCGCCGCTGTCGCAATCAGCCCCCCGTGCGACGAGCCGCACGAGGAACGTGCCGTTGCTGGCCCATGGCATGCGGCCCTCGACGACGATGTCGGCCGTGGTCAAGACGTCGAGCGCGTCGGCCGGGACGCCGCCCGCTAGTTCATTCGCGGGCACGGGTGGCCGTCGGGGTCGATCGGGTTGCCACACCACCGGCAGGCCGGCCGCCCGGCGGCGACGACCTCATCGGCGTGGTCGCAGAACGCAACGGCTTGGCCGCGGGTCACGTACAACCGCACCCGGCCGCGGTCGGGCGTGTCGTCGAGGACGGCCAGCTCGGCCTCGGCCTCGTCGTCGTCGGCCACGTCGGCGGGGATCAGCTCCTCCAGTTGCACGAGCAGGCGGTCGTTGCTGCGGTCGTAGCCGAGCCCGATCGGTCCGAGCACGAACGACTCGTGGCCCGGCCCGTCGCCGAGCTCGACGCCGCCCTGCAGCGGGCGGTCCTCGGGAGGCGGGAGGTCGGAGAGAACCCGGCGCAGGTACTGGGCGATCGCCGTGACCTGCTGCTTCTCGCACTTCACCGTCACCCGGTCTCCACCTGCGCGGGCGTGGAGATAGAACACGCGCGAGCCGGGCTCGCCGACGGCGGCTGTCGTGAAGCTGTCGACCTCGTCGAACTCGTAGAACACGGCCATCGGCTCGCCCTACGAGGGCTGCAGGTCGGCCAGCGAGCGGCCGGTGGAGTTGACGGCGAGGACGGTCGGCCCGGCCAGGGACCAGGCGAGGACGCTGATCGCGCACGTGCTGATGACGATGCGCTGAAACTGGTCGAGATGGGCCCCGAGCGCGTGGTTGACGGCGGCCTTGATCGGATCAGCGTGGGACACGCAGACGATGGTGCCGCCGCGGTGGGCGTCGCGCAGGCGGTCGAGCGTGGTGACGATGCGGTGCTGCATTTCGCCGAAGCTCTCCCCGCCGGGGAAGCGGAACGTCGAGGGCGCCCGCTGCACGGTCATCCACTCGGACTTGCGCATCAGGCGACGCAGGCTGGCTCCCGTCCATTCCCCGAAATCGCACTCCAGCAGTCCCTTGTCGACCTTCGGCTTGTGGCCCGTGGCGGTGCCGATCGGCGCCGCCGTCTCCCTGGCCCGCTCCAACGGCGACGTGTACACGGCGTCGACGTGGCGCAGCTCGCCGATCCGTTCGGCCGCCCGGTCGGCCTGGTGGCGACCGGCGTCGGCGAGGTGCAATCCCGGCGCGCGACCGGGCAGCACCTTGCCGGTCGACGGCGTCTGCCCGTGGCGGACCAGCAGGATGGTCGTCGCCGGCGGCGGACGGTGGGCGGGGGTGCGGGTCGCGGTCGGCATGATCGGACGACCAACCTACTGTCGAGGTCGATGGATCGGCCCGCCAGCAAGCTCGCCGCGATCGCTGATGCGGTCATCGACTGCCGGGCCTGCCCGCGCCTCGTGGCCTGGCGCGAACAGGTCGGCGAGCAGAAGCGGACGGCGTTCCGCGACGAGCCGTACTGGGCGCGCCCGGTGCCTGGTTTCGGCGACCCGGAGGCGCCCATCATCGTGCTCGGCCTGGCGCCTGCTGCCCACGGAGCCAATCGCACCGGGCGCGTGTTCACCGGTGACCGCAGCGGCGACTGGCTGTTTCGCGCCATGCATCGGGCCGGATTGGCCAGCCAGCCGACGTCGGAGTGGGCAGGCGACGGGCTGACGCTGACCGGGGCGTGGGTCACGGCCGCCGTCAAGTGCGCGCCGCCGGCGAACCGCCCAACGCCGGTGGAACGTGACACGTGCTCGCCGTTCCTGCGCCGGGAACTCTCCGCATTGGGCCCACGTGTCGTCGTCTGCCTCGGCGCATTCGGCTTCGAGGCGGCGGCGCGCCTTTATGGCCTGCGTCCACGACCCCGCTTCGGGCACGGTGTCGAAGTCACCGTCGCCGCCGGTCCGACGCTCGTCTGCTCGTTTCACCCGAGTCAGCAGAACACGTTCACCGGCCGCCTGACCGAGCCGATGCTCGATGCCGTGTTCGCTCGAGCCGTCGCGCTCGTCACATCGTGATGTCACCATCGATCACCGTCACGGCGTCGCCGCCGACCCAGACCTGCCCGTCGTCGTCCTGGGAGATGTGCACCCGGCCCTGCCGTCCAAGCGCCGTGCCCTGCCGGGCGACGTACGGCGCCGTCAGGACGCCGGCGCCGAGCAGCCACTGGGCGACCGAGGCGTTCAGGCTGCCGGTGACCGGATCCTCGCGGGTGACGCCGGCGAGAGGAAAGAAGGCGCGCACCTCGAGCCCGCCGCCGGTCTCGTCGACGGCGACGACACCGACGTCGTGGGCGAGCGTCGTCGGGGACAGCGCCAGCACGGCGGTGGGCGTCGCCAGGCGCACGGCGATCCAGCCCGGGCCGTTGTCGGCCCAGGCCGCGTCGACGACATCGGCGCGGGCGACGCCGAGGCCGGCCACGACGGCGGCCAGCGTGGCCTCGTCCACGGGACCCGACCGTAGTAGTGGGGGCGCGGCGAACGCCAGCCGACCGCCGTCCCTACGGACGCGAATCAGTCCCGCTGCGCATTCCTGCACGACGATGTCGGCTGCGGGGACGCCGCCCGCCCGCAACCAGGCGTGGCACGTGCCGATCGTCGGGTGGCCGGCGAACGGCAGCTCGGCTGCCGGCGTGAAGATGCGCACGCGATAGTCAGCGGGCGCGTCGGTGGGCGCCAGGACGAACGTCGTCTCCGACAGGTTCGTCCAGCGGGCGAGCCTGGCCATGTCCTCCGTGGACAGCCCGTCGGCGCCGAGCACGACGGCGACCGGGTTGCCACGCAACGGCGTGGCGGCGAACACGTCGACCTGTTGGAACGGGCGGCTCATCCCCTTACTCTCGCCGACGCGGCCGATAGCGTCACCGACTCGTGACGAACCGGTCGACCTCCCTCGTGCTCGCGGCGGCGTGTCTCGTCGTCGGTCTCGGGGCGTGTACTGGCAACCCCAGCACGAAGGCCGTGACGAAGGACATGATCGAGTCCCTGGAGGAGACGGGTGGGGTCGACGCCGCGGCGAAGGAGTGCATGACGGACAAGGTCGACGACATGTCCAACGACGAACTCGACGC
>JALZMG010000083.1 GCA_030858325.1 Actinomycetota bacterium
GCCTCGATGCATCGTCGATCACCGGGACCGGCCCCGGCGGGCGGATCACGCGCGACGACGTGCTCGATCACATCGACCGCCAAGGCCAGCAGGCCCCACCCGCCACGGCGCCTCCGGCGGCCGCCGAGCAGACGGCCCCGAAGCAGCCGGCGGCTCCCCCCCAGCAGCCTGCACCGACGCAGAACGCGCCGGCGCAAGCTGCGGCACCTGCCGCCGCGGCCAAGGCACCGCAGGTCTCGTCGGGGGAGCGCGACGGGCCCGTCAAGTTGTCGAAGATCCGCAAGCTGACCGGCGCGCACATGATCATGAGCAAGGGCGTCAGCCCCCATGCGTTCAGCGTCGTCGAGGTCGACTACGCCAACGTCGACGCCACCCGCGCCGACGTGAAGGCGGAGTGGAAGGCGGCGGAGGGCTTCAGCCTGACGTACCTGCCGTTCATCAGCAGGGCGACGATCGACGCCCTCGGCGACTTCCCGCACCTCAACGCCAGCGTCGGCGAGAACGAGCTCGTCGTCCACGGCTTCGTCGATCTCGGCATCGCCGTCGACCTCGACTACGAGGGGCTCATCGTGCCCGTCATCCGCGAGGCGGACGGCAAGCGGCTGCGGGCCATCGCCAGGGAGATCAACGACCTCGCCGGCAGGGCGCGCACGCGCAAGCTCGGCCCCGACCAGATCACGGGCGGCACGTTCACGATCTCCAACAACGGCTCGGCCGGCTCCGTGCTGACGATGCCGATCATCAACCAGCCGCAGGTGGCGATCCTGTCGACGGATGCGATCACGCGCAAGCCGGTCGTCGTCGGTACCGCCGACGGTGGCGAGGGAATCGCCATCCATCCCGTCGGCAACCTGGCGATGGCGTGGGATCACCGGGCCTTCGACGGTGCATACGCGGCCGGTTTCCTGCAGCGGATCAAGGAGATCCTGGAGACGAAGGACTGGTCGGCGGAGCTCTGATGCTGCGCGTCCGCTGGCTCGGGACGGTGCCCTACCGCGACGCGCTCGCCGTTCAGCAGGCCCTGTTCGACCACGGTCGCGAGCAGCACCTGTTGCTGCTGGAGCATCCGCACGTGTTCACGTACGGTCCCCGCTCGGACCTGGCGACGAACCTGCGCTGCGATCCGGCGGCGGTGCATGCCGACCTGGTCGGCGTGCGCAGGGGAGGCGACATCACCTACCACGGCCCCGGTCAACTCGTCGGTTATCCGATCGTCGAGGTGCGCAACCGGCTCGCCGCCAACGAGCACGTGCGCAACGTCGAGCAACTGGTGATCGACGCGCTGGCCACGTTCGGGGTACTGGCCGGGCGGGTGCGCGAGCACCCCGGTGTGTGGGTCGACGTCGAGGGACCCGAACCGCGCAAGATCTGTGCCATCGGCGTGCGCCTCAAGGGCGGGCGCACGATGCACGGCCTCGCACTCAACGTGGCGCCCGACATGACGTACCTGCGCGAGCACATCGTCGCCTGCGGCATCGCCGGCCGGCCGGTGACGTCGCTGGCCGAGGAGGGCGTGCACGTGCCGATGCGCGATGTCGTCGACGTCGTCGCCCGCCTGGCCGGGGAGCGCTGGGGCAACGGCGTCAGCGAACGCCAAGACGTCGCGTGGCGCCACCGCGTCGATGACCTGTCGCTGTTCTCGCGCCGCGCCGGGCCCGGTGAACCGGTGCGGATGGCGTCGCGACTGGCTGCCGCCGGCGTGACGGGCGGGCTGTCGATCGAGTCGCGCAAGCCGGCGTGGCTGCGGCCGCACGTCCGGCACGGGACGGCCGTGCTCGATCTGCAGCGCACCGTGCGCCAGCTCGGACTCGTCACCGTGTGCGAGGACGCCGGATGCCCGAACCTGTCGGAATGCTGGGCCGACGGCACGGCCACGTTCATGGTTCTCGGTGAGCGCTGTACCCGCGCCTGCGGGTTCTGCCTCGTCGACACGCGCAAGCCCGATGCGCCGGCGGCGGACGAGCCGGCGCGCGTCGCCGAGGCCATCGCCTTCATGAAGTTGGACCACGCCGTGCTGACGATGGTCGCTCGCGACGATCTCGCCGACGGCGGCATGGGCCATGTCGCCGCGTGCGTCGAGGCGATTCGCACCCGCCGGCCGGGGACGCGCGTGGAGACGTTGATCGCCGACGCCCGCGGTGACGACGACGCGCTGCAAGCGCTGTTCGCCGTCCGCCCAGACGTGCTCAACCACAACGTGGAGACCGTTGCCCGGTTGCAGCGGGCCGTGCGCCCGTCGGCCGGCTACGCCCGCAGCCTGTCCGTGTTGGCCAGAGCCAAGGCGGCCGGATTGACGACGAAGTCCGGGCTCATCGTCGGCATGGGCGAGACCGACGGCGAGGTCGACGGCGCGCTCGCCGACCTCGCCGGCATCGGCGTCGACATCGTCACGATCGGCCAGTACCTGCGCCCGACGTCGCACCATCTGCCCGTCGAGCGGTGGGTCGAGCCGGCCCGCTTCGCCCGCTGGGCGGCCGTCGGCGAGGCACTCGGCATCGGTCACGTCGAGGCCAGCCCGCTGACCCGCTCCAGCTACCACGCGCGGCAGGCCGCCGACGCGGTCGACCGCGCAATGCCCGTTCTCGTTCGGTAGGCCTCGTGCGCCGCGCCCGGTTCCGAGGGTTGGCCATGCCCTCCGGGCCGTCCAGCCCGCGGCTGAAGACACCCAAGGACTGGCCAGCCCTCCCGGACACGTCCAACCCTCGGGGCGCTGGCACACTCAGTGCATGTTTCTGCAGCGCCTCGACCGCGTACGCGCCGTGATGGCTGAGCAAGACGTCGACGTGACGCTCCTCTCGGTCGGGCCCGACTTGCCGTATCTGACCGGGTACCGGGCGATGCCGCTGGAGCGCTTGACGATGCTCGTCGTGCCCCGGGACGGGGAGGCGACGTTGGTCATCCCGCGCCTCGAAGCGCCGCGCGTCGTCGATCAGCCCGGCGTGTTCACGCTCCATCCGTGGGAGGAGACGGAGAATCCGACGGCGGTCGTCGCCGGGCTGGCCGGCGCAGCGAAGGTGATCGCCGTCGGCGACCAGATGTGGGCGCGCTTCCTCGTCGAACTGCTACCGCAGCTTCCGGGCGCGACGTACCGCCGCGCCGTCGATGTCGTCGGCGGGCTGCGGATGGTCAAGGATGCCGCCGAGGTTGCCGCACTGGCCGCCGCAGGAGCCGCCGCCGATCGCGTCGCCGCGCAACTGCACGGCGGCGACATCGCGCTCGTCGGTCGGACCGAGGCCGAGGTCTCGGCGGACATCTCCGGCCGCCTGCGCGCCGAGGGCCACGACCGAGTCAACTTCGCCATCGTCGCCGCCGGGGCGAACGCGGCCAGCCCGCACCATCACGCCGGCGACCGAGTCATCGGCGAGGGAGAGATCGTGCTCTGCGACTTCGGCGGCACGATGGCCGGGTACTGCAGCGACATCACCCGCTGCGTCTTCACAGGGACCCCGCCGCAGGAGATCTCCGAGGCCTACGCCGTGCTCCACGCGGCGCAGCAGGCGGCCGTCGCTGCGGCCACGGTCGGCACGCCGTGCGAGGCCGTCGACCACGCCGCTCGCCGCATCATCGCGGAGGCCGGGTTCGGCGAGTACTTCGTGCACCGCACCGGTCACGGCATCGGCATGGAGGAGCACGAGGACCCCTACATCGTCGAAGGCAACGGCCGCCCGCTGGCGCCCGGCCATGCGTTCAGCGTCGAGCCCGGCATCTACGTACCCGGCCAGTGGGGGATGCGCCTCGAAGACATCGTCGTCGCCACCGACGACGGCCCGCGCCCGCTGAACCAGGCCGACCACCACCTCGTCTCCGTCTGACACCGGGAACTGGGCGCGATCTGGGCGCGGACGTTCCCCGGCATCTTCGAGAACCTCCGCGCCCAGATGTTCAAGGTCGCGACGCTCGGACCCTGCTCGCGGTCGTGGACTCCTCCATCTTCAGGAGCCTCTTCATCGAATGGACGCATCGACGACGTGAGTCCACCGACGAACTCGTGGCGTCAGCCGTCGGGGCGCTGGAAGCTCGATTCGTCGACCTCACTCGAGAATGTCGTCAGCTCGATCGTCACGTCGGCGGCGACGAGGCGGGCCAGCGGGCCGGCGTCGAGCGCGCACACGGTGGTCCCGGTCGGGGCGAGGGGCACCGTCACGCACGTCGCCGCCTGGCCGGCGATCGTCACTGTCGAGGCGATGCTCGGTCCGATGCCTCGGCGGGCGTCCGTGCGCAGCCGTGCGGCGGGGCTGCGGGCATCGAACTCCGGCGTGATCTGCAGGTCACTGATCAGGGCGGCGTCGATCCCGTCGTCGCAGGTCCCGGTGTCGAGGAGGCAGGTGGCCGTCCCGTCGAGCGTCGTCAGATAGCGGACGTCTCCGACGGTCACCGCCCGCGGGGAGGTACCGCGCTGGACGACGGTCGCCGTTGCACTCGCGTTTCCTCGCGTCGGAGCGACGCGGTAGTCGGCGCTGAATGTCGCTGCGCTTGCGCGGTCGAGACGTTCCAGCACCGCGTCGGCGGCCGCGTCCCCCGTCGCCGCGGGTGCTTCGGCGAGCGTCGGACGTTCCCCGGTCGCGCAGCCGGCCAGGCCCACCAGCACCGCCGCCGCGACCGGCAACGCCGCGGCACGACAGGGACTGGTGGCCATGGAGGCCCGAGCGTACGGCCGGTACCCTCCAGCGCGGTGATCCGCCTCGACGCCGCGACGGTGGCGCTGCAGTGGGCGGTCGGCGGGATGGCCTTCTGTTGGTTCACGACGCGCCGGCAAGAGGTCGGGCTGGGCTACGGGTGGCTGCTGCGGGGGATCTACCTCCTC
>JALZMG010000106.1 GCA_030858325.1 Actinomycetota bacterium
ATCCCGACCTGCTGGCGTCATTGACGCCGCTCGTCGCCTCGATCGACGCCGACGGAGACACGTGGATGTGGCACCTGCGCGGCATCAGCGCCCTCGGGGTCTCGGTGGCGCCGACGTTCACAGAACACATGACGTTTCGCGAACCGAGCTCGATCCGCTACGAGCACCGCCCACCCGACGGGCGCAGCGAGCGGGCCGGCGCCAACGGCGTCTACGAGTTGGAGGAACTGTCGACGCAGCGCACTCGCTTGACGATCGACATCACGCTGTGCGTCGAGTTGCCGCTCCCCCGGCTCTCCCGGCGTGCGGTCGAGCGCGTGATGGCGACGACGATGCAGCGCACCGGGGACCGCTTCGCCACGAACCTGTACCACCACCTCGGGATCGAACCGTCCTGACGGCGTCGCCTTCTCGTGCGCACGATGCGCCGCCGCTGCTGCGTCTGACCCGTCCAGCGCCGGCGTCCGCCGCAGCTACACCCGGACACGAGCTGGCTGGCGAAGATCCCTCGAGTCGGGGGGCGGGTACTGGGGGACGGTGGTGTTCCAGACGACCACGCCGAGCACGCTGCAGCGGTCGGCCGTCGTCGGTTCGGGGGGTCGGGACGGTCGGCCCGCCAACCTTGGATGCGGTGGTCGGTCGCCTACGGCTCGTCGGACATCCTGATCAGCGAGTCGAACTGCTGCCGTGGCATGTTCCGGCGCGTGCGAATATCGGTTATGGGCCTGTACCGAGACACCGTGTTCCCGCGGATCATGAACGTCGTGTGCAACACCAAAGAGACGCGCCGCATCCGCGCCGGCGTCTGCCAACCGCTCGCCGGAGAGGTGCTGGAGATCGGTTTCGGCACCGGGCTCAACCTTCCCCACCTGCCCCCGACGGTGACCCGGCTCCGTGCCGTGGAGCCCCTGCGGAATGGTCGCCAGCTCGCCGCCGGGAGGATCGCCGAGAGCGCGGTCAGCGTCGACTTCGTCGGACTCGACGGGCAGTCGCTGGACCTAGACGACGACTCCGTCGACGCCGCGCTCTCGACGTGGACGCTGTGCTCGATTCCCGATGCCCGCGCCGCCGTGCGGGAGATCGGTCGCGTGCTCCGCCCGGGCGGCACGTTCCATTTCGCCGAGCACGGGCGGGCGCCCGATCGCCGCGTCCAGAAGTGGCAGGACCGCCTGAACGGGGTGCAGCAGCGCGTGGCCTGCGGGTGCAACCTGAATCGGGACATCACGGCGATCATCGAAGACGGTGGCCTGACGATCACCAGCGTGGAGACGTTCTACGCCAAGGGCGACCCCAAGTTCATCGGGTGGACGTACCAGGGCCGCGCCCAGGCGGATGGTGGCAACATCGACCTGGCATCGCCGTAGCGGGCGACGCATCGCCGCCCGCTCAGCGACCGAAGTCGAACGCGGCGATTTCCGCCAGGGCCTCGGCAAACGCGCCGACGGCGCCCTCGAACAGTGACTTGCCGCGCTCCGGCGTTGCCTCTGTCGGGTCGCCGATGTGGCCGCTCGGCCCGAAGTCGTCCGACAACCAACCGAACGACACCCCACCACCGAAGCGCACGTGCCGGTTGGCTGCCAGCGGCTCCGGCACGTTGCGCCAGCCGGCCGCCAGGTCGACCAACTCGGGCCGGAGGTGCAGCATCAGCGACGTCTCCTCCAGGCCGCCGTGGATGCCCATGCCCGACTCGGCGGCCGGACTGGCCCCTCCGTGATCCGGCGGTAGCCCCGGGTGGGCGAGGAACGTCTGCAACCCGTGCGCAAGGCGGAGTTCGCGGCACGCCATGTTGAGCAGCGCCGAGTTCCCGCCGTGACCGTTCAGGAACACCAGCTTGCGCGCGCTTATGGCGGCCACGCTGCGACCGACGTCGTCGAGCACGGCGAGCATGGTGGTCGCCGACAGCCAGATCGTGCCCGCCGCCCACGCATGCTCGTTGGACTTGGTGAAGGCCAGCGTGGGCAGCAGCCAGGCATCGACCGCTTCACCCACCTCGGCGACGGCCGCGTGCGCCACGGCTTCGGCGATCACCGTGTCGGTGTTGTACGGCAGGTGCGGCCCGTGTTGCTCGGTCGCCCCGACGGGAAGGACGAGGATCGAGCGGGCGGTGAGTCGTTCCTCCAACTCGGGCCGGCGGAGAGCGTCGAGCGCCCGGTCAGTCACCGACCGCATCGTAGGTCCACGTGCGATGTGCATGCTGCGCGCGGCGACCGACGCGCACGCCGTTGCTCATGCGGGCCGTCGATGCCGCCATCTACGAACTCGACCCACGTCTTTTCGGATCCCGTCGGATCCGTCAGATGGGACGGGGGACCGGCTCCACCGACGGGGAACCGGCATCGATGGCGCCACGACCGGCGCTACTCGCTGCAGAGATGGGAGACGTCTACGAGGCGCGCGCTCGATACTCCCCGATGGCGTCTGCGGGCACGTGGGCGATGCCGTCGACCATGACGTAACGGATCCGATGCTCGTAGACAAGGCGCAACAACTCTCGCGTCGGTATCCCGAGGCGACGAGCCACTGGCGGACGTAGCGGCCGGACGGTCTTCGTCGCGGCTGCCGGACGAAGTGCGATGCAGGGCCGGCGGGTCTCAGCCGGCGAGCAGCGCCGACCGCTACCTGCCGGTGCGCTCGCGGTGCTTGCACCCTGGCCAGCAGCAGGGTCGGCGCTGGCCGTCCTCCAGTTCCTCCTGGGTTCGGTGAATGCGGCGCTCTCGCGTCGCCTCCTGCTTGGCATCCTCAACCCAGCAGATGAACTCGTTGCGGGCGAGGGGTGTGATGTCCTTCCAGGCGTCGAGCGCCGTTGGATTGGCGATCAGCGCCTGGCGCAGGTCCCCCGGAAGCTTGTGCACGACCCCACCGGGCACTCGCAGCCTGCTCACGGGGCCACGGTATCGGCGCGCGGCTCATCCCCCGAACAAGTGCTGTTGATCACCTCGTCGACGCAGTGATGCGGGACAACGGGCGGCGTGGTTGTGGAGCCGGCTGCCGATGGCCTTGGTGCTCTCGCCGAGGGCCGGTGGGGTGATGCCCGTGCCGCGTTCGGGACGACGCTGCGGGCGGGGAAACATCCGAGGCGTGGTTCGGGCTGGCGATGGCGTCGTGGTGGCTCGGCGAGAACCGCGCCTGCGTCGAGTCGCAGCCTCGCCTACGTGCTGTTCCGGAACTCGCCGCCGGTCGCGTCGAGCTCGCGACTCCGCCCTGCACGCACCAGCGTCTGGCTTCGGCGACGACGACGACTTCTACTCCGACCTCTACGACAAGGCCGCCGTGCTGACATGCCGCCTGGTGTGGAACCACCCGCTCCCCGACGGCAACAGGCGCGCCGCATGGGCAACGGATCCGAATCGAGTCACCCGGCTCCGTGTGAGCACATACATCGTTCCTCGACGTATGTGCTCACGCAGAGCGACGGATCGGACGTCCGTCGGCCGGTCTACCATGACACTCACGACTCAGCGCCCGCAAGGGCTCTGACCAGGATGTGTTGGAGCGGACGACGGGATTCGAACCCGCGACCCTCACCTTGGCAAGGTGATGCTCTACCAGCTGAGCCACGTCCGCGTGGGCGCCAACATTATCAGGCGGTCCCGGGCACCGGGCAGGACCGGCGGCGCCCCGCGCCGCTCAGGCGTCTTTCGGACGCAGGTCGACGCGCAGGACGAGGATGCCGTCCTCGATCGTTCCCTCGGCGTCGCCGACGATGGCGAAGTCCTGGAAGTCGGCCTGCGCCTGCTGCAGGAACTGTTGGCGCTCCTCCCCCGCGACCGGCGGCAGCGGGCGGCGCTTGACGGCGGCCGCCCGGTCCCGGAAGCGAGCCAGCATCTCCTCGACATCCAATGCAGCCATCGCCCGACAGTATCGCCGTCTCGACACGGCGCACCGCCGACGTGCTCACCCCGCCGTTGGCTTCCAGCGATCGCTCTCGGCGTGGTCATCCGACGTTGACGCGCCAGACGCGGGCCGCGGCGAAGCGGACGAGTGCGGCCCGTCGTCAGCGGCCTCGACTGCGCCCGCCGGTTCGACTGGGTCGACTGCGGTCGCCGGCTCGGCGGTCTCGGGCCCTCCGCCATCGGGGTCGTCGATGGGGACCATCGGGGCCGGGGAGAGCGAGCCGTCCGGGCGGGCGTCGTCCAGTGCGCGGGCTCGACGCGTGGCGTCGCCGCGTCGCCATCTGCGGTCGCCCATCACCTCGAGCGGGCCCAATGCCACGGTGTCCGAGCGGGTCGAGCGCACCAGCCACACGGCCAGCGCGATCATCGCCAGCCCGATCAGCACCAGGGCGACGACGAGCACGAGCGTGGTCGTCGCCGCTGAGGCGACCAGGGACAACAAAGATGGCGGCGTCACGACGCGGCGATCATCGCAGGTCGCTCCGTCGGGCAACGGGCACGGGAGCACCCCGCGGTGGAGCACGGCCGGGACGAACCGGCCGACGCACGACTCGCGGTGACATGATCGGCCGGCTCGGGCACACTCGATGGTCGTGAACGACCTGCTGTGGTTTCTCGCCGCCGTCGGCGTGTGCGGATCGATGTACTGGCTCGCCTGGCGCATCGAGCCGCACTGGGTCGCCAAGGACGGCACGCGTTTCGTGACGACGGCGCAGACCGTCGAGCCCGGACTCGCTCCGGGAAAGCGGCGTGAAGTGCGTGTGGCAATCGTCGGCGACGGCCAACTGATGGTGTCGCGCCGCTCGATGGTCCGGTCGGAGTCGGCGGTGTGGCGCGTCCGCGCCAAGGCGCCGGCACCGCCACGCGGCAAGGAGATCTACCTGTGCGATGCGCTGCCCGCCGACCCGATGGCCCCGAGCCTGCTGCTGCGCGTGCCGACGAAGAGCAGCATCGTGCCGGCCCTCGACCGCATGGCCCCGGCCGCCGACCCCTACGACCCGAAGGCCAAGCTCATGCAGCCAAGAACGCGGCGATGGGCTCGGCGAGCTGATCGAGGTTGATCAAGAACGCGTCGTGGCCGTGGGGTGAGTCGACCTCCACGTAGCGGCTGCGATTGCCGGCGGCGTGCAGCACGGCGGCGATCTGGCGCTGCTGGTAGTTCGGGTACAGCAGGTCCGAAGAGATTCCGATGACCAGCGCCGGGGCATGGACACGGGACATGGCGGACTCGAGGTCGCCACGGCCGCGGGCGACGTCGTGGAGGTCCATCGCCTTGCCGATGACGAGGTAGCTGTTGGCGTCGAAGCGGCGGACCAGCTTCGTCCCATGATGTTCGAGATAGCGCTCGACTTCGAACTGCTGCCACAACCCGAACGTGTCGCCGAGCCGCGCCCGGTCGGCAAGGTCGCGCCCGAAGCGATCGGTGAACACGTTGTCGCTGCGGAACGTCACCTGGGCAACCATTCGCGCCACGGCCAGGCCATCCGCTGGACCGTCGCCGTCTGGCGCGTCGTAGTAGTCGCCGCCGCGCCAGCGCGGGTCGAGGGCGATGGCCCGCCGGCCGATGACCCCCCATGCGATCTGCTGGGCCGTCGCCTGCATGCACGTCGAGATCGGCAGGAGTGCGCGGACGCGGTGCGGGTACATGACGGCCCACTCGAGCACTTGCATCCCGCCCATCGAGCCGCCGATCACCGCCCGCCACGAGCCGATGCCCAACTCGTCGGCGAGGCGAGCCTGGGTGCGGACCATGTCGCGGATCGTGATGACGGGAAAGCGCGAGCCGTACGGCCGCCCGTCGCTCGGGTGGGGGGAGGCCGGGCCGGTCGTGCCCTGGCAGCCGCCGAGCACGTTCGGGCAGACGACGAACCACCGGTTCGTGTCGATCGGCCGGCCGGGACCGACCATCCCTTCCCACCATCCGGGCGTGGGATGTCCGCGACCGGCCGCACCGGCGACGTGGCTGTCGCCAGTCCAGGCGTGGCACAGCAGCACGGCGTTGGACGCGTCGGCGGCGAGCGTGCCCCACGTCTCGTAGGCAACGGTGACGGGTGACAGCGTCATCCCGCTCTCCAGCGCGAATCCCCGATTTGTGGCGAACGTGAAGAACTTGCGCCGCCCTGGCGGGTCGCCGGGCATCCAGGCACCGCTCACTGGCACGGTGGCGGATGTCATGGCCTCCCTCGCTTCGCTCGTCGGACGACAGGTGCATCACGCGGAACGCTTCGTTGCCGGACGGATCCGGCCACATCCCGCCTTGCGGCGGCGGAGGCACCTTGGAGCGTTCACCCAGGTTGCCGGGCCCGGCGGCGGGCCACTCGGAATGCGCTCCGGAGGTTAGCAGCGGCGCGCGGCGCCAACCCGAGCGGTTGATGCCCCGCACTAACTTGCGGCGATGCGCGTGCTCGTCGTCGGTGCCGGAGGCGTCGGGTCGGCGTTCGTCACGATCGCGTCGCGGCGCCCGGCGATCGAACACATCACGGTCGCCGACATCGACGCCGGCCGCGCCGCGTTCGCCACCGCCACCGCCGCCGGAAACGACGACGGTGACCGGGTCGTGGCGACGACCGTCGACGCCTCGTCCGCCGACACCGTCGCCGAGTTGATCACCGCCCGCCGGATCGATGTCGTGCTCAACGCTTGCGACCCGCGGTTCAACCCGCCGATCTTCGACGCCGCGCTGGCGGCCGGGTGCCATTACGTCGACATGGCCATGCACATGTCGGTGCCCCATCCGGAGCGACCGTTCAGCGAGGTCGGCGTGATGCTCGGCGACGCCCAGTTCGCCGTCGCCGACCAATGGGAGGCGCGCGGGAAGATGGCGCTCGTCGGCATGGGCGTCGAGCCGGGCTTCTCCGATGTCGCCGCCCGCTATGCCAGCGACGAGCTGTTCTCGCGCATCGACGAGATCGGTGTGCGTGACGGTGCCGACCTCGTCATCGAGGGCCACGACTTCGCGCCGACGTTCTCGATCTGGACGACCATCGAGGAGTGCCTCAACCCGCCGATCGTCTACGAACGCGAGCGGGGGTGGTTCACGACGGAGCCGTTCAGCGAGCCGGAGATGTTCCGGTTCCCGGAGGGGATCGGCCCACTCGGCTGCGTCAACGTGGAACACGAGGAGGTCGTGCTGATGCCCCGCTGGCTCGACGTCGGCCGGGTGACGTTCAAGTACGGCCTCGGTGACGAGTTCATCGCCGTGTTGCGCACGTTGCACAAGCTGGGCCTCGACAACAAGCACCCGATCG
>JALZMG010000174.1 GCA_030858325.1 Actinomycetota bacterium
CGCGGGCCGGCTTCATGCGGTCGGGGCGGGCGGCGTGTCGGCCCGGCGGGCGGTCGGTCGCGCCGCCAGCGTCGACTCGTCAAGGGGCTCGCCGGTCACCTCGTCGGACCAGTAGGACCCGTCGTCGAGGCGCGCCAGCGCCGTCTCCACGTCGGCCAGGTCGGTCGCCACGACGTCGAGGTCGGGCTCCGGTCCACCAGGGTCCACCACGCCGATCGTAGTGCAGCCGGCGGGTCGCCTACAGTCCGCCTCGTGGCGTCCGAGCGGTCGATGAAGTCGCGCTGGCGCGACGCCCCCACGGCGACGTGGATGCTCGCGCCATCGCTCGTCATCTTGTCGGCGTTCGTCCTGTACCCGCTCGGTCGGGCGATTTGGCTCGGCCAGACGCGCTGCGACAGCCAGGGCGGCAACTGCCAGTCGAATGGGTGGGACCAGTACCTCGACGCCGCCCGGAGCGACGAGTTCCAGCAGGCGCTGCTCGTCACGGCCAAGTTCGCGCTGATCACCGTGCCGATCGGGCTGACGCTCGGCGTCGGGCTGGCCGTGCTCGCCGACAAGTACCTGCGCGGCGTCGGTGTCTTCCGGGCCGTCTTCTCCTCGACGATCGCCACGTCCGTCGCCGTCGCCAGCCTGATGTGGCTGTTCCTCCTGCAGCCCGACGTCGGGGTGCTGGCCAACGTCGGCTGGATCGAGAACCTGTTCCCCGTCGTCAAGTCGCCGGGACTGCTGCGCGACCCGGGGACGGCACTCGCCTCAGTCGCCGCGTCGCACGTGTGGGCCAGCCTCGGGTTCACGTTCATCCTCGTCACGGCCGGACTGCAGGGCATTCCCCGTGACCTGCACGAGGCGGCCGTCGTCGACGGGGCCGGCGGCGCCCGCCGCTTCTGGAGCATCACGTTGCCCATGCTCGGGCCGACGCTGCTGTTCGTCGTCATCGTGCTGACGACGCGCGCGTTCCAGGCTTACGGCGAGGTCGACCTGCTCACGCGCGGTGGTCCCCGACCGCAGGCCTCGACGACCACGTTGACGTACCTGACGTACGGCACCGACTCGATCATCAACAACAACCTCGGGTTGCAGGCGACGAGCGCAGTGCTGCTGTTCCTCGTCCTGCTCGGGCTGTCGCTGCTGCAACTCGCCGGCATCGGACGGCGTGTGCACTATGGCTGAGTCTGCGAGGCCATCCGGGCCCGCGAGCGCCAGCGAGGGGCCCGGTGATGGGGTCTGGGGGCGCAGCTCCCAGGGTGTGATGGCTGAGTCATGGTAGGAGGGAGTAGTACCAGTGGCCGGTGACGCGACCACGATGTACGACCGGCCGACAGGCGCCCGGGCCGTCGGGCGCTATGGGCTGCTGGCCGTCGTGTCGGTGCTCGTACTTTTCCCCGTGTACACGACCGTCGTCGCCGCCCTGAAGCCCGGCAACCGCGTGCTCGTCAACCCCCTCGTGCCGGACTCGTTCACGCTCGACGTGTTGCGTCAGGCGTGGACGGAGGGGCGCCTCGGACGGTTCATCCTCAACTCGCTGATCGTGGCCGTCGTCATCACGGTCGTCCAAGTCGTCACGTCAGTCCTCTCGGCCTACGCGTTCGCCCTGCTCGAGTTCCCAGGGCGCACCTTGCTGTTCGGCGTGTTCCTCGCCACGCTGCTCGTCCCCCTGGAAGCCACGCTGGTCGTCAACCGCCGCACGATCGACTCGCTGGGCTGGCTCAACTCCTACCAAGGCCTGTCCGTGCCGTTCCTGGCCACGGCGTTCGGCACGTTCCTCATCCGCCAGGTCTTCTTGACGTTGCCACGCGACCTGCGCGACGCGGCGGCCATCGACGGTGTCGGCCACATCGGGTTCCTGCGCCACGTCGCCGTCCCGCTCGTTCGCCCGACGATCGGGGCGATGGCCCTGTTCAGCTTCCTCGGCGCATTCAACCAGTACCTGTGGCCGAACCTGATCACGACCGAAACCGACATGTTCACGGTGCAGAGCGGGCTCCGCCAGCTGTCCCAGGCTCGGCTGGACGAACCCAACTTGGTCATGGCCGGTGTCATCATCGCGGCCGTGCCGATCGTCATCGTCCTGTTGATCTTCCAGCGCCAGCTCGTGCGCGGCCTCACGGCTGGCGCGGTGAAGGGATGAGATACCGCCGGGCGCGCGCCGGCGCGCTCGTCGCCGCCGCGTCGGTCGTTGCCGCCTGCGGCTCGGGTGAGTCGATCCTCAACGCCGGCAACGAGGCGACGACCACGGTGCCCGTGACGACGACGATCCCCGTGACGGCGGCACCCGGCGAGACGTTGCCACCGACGATCCCGACGACAACGACGATGCCGCCGACCACGACGACGACTCCGCTGGCCTCGCTGGCGCCGTGCCCGGTCGACGCGTTGGACGACATCACCTCGCCGGTCGAGATCACGTTCTGGCACGGCCTCGGCTCGACGTTGGAAGAGACGCTGACGACGCTGACGAACGAGTACAACGCCAGCCAGGACAAAGTCGTCGTGCGCTTGGAGAACCAGGGCGGGTACAAGCAGACGATCGACAAGTACCTGCAGAGCGGCCAGGACAGCCGGCCGCAACTCGTGATGTTCCCCGAGTACATGGT
>JALZMG010000140.1 GCA_030858325.1 Actinomycetota bacterium
CTGCGGGTACAGGACGCGTTCGACGCCAGGGTGGCGCACGAGCAGATCGACGACGGCCCGGGCATTCTGGCAGTGACGGTCCATCCGCACGCCGAGCGTCTTCACGCCGCGCAGCACGAGGTAGCAGTCGAACGGCGCGGGGACGGCGCCCGCCGCGTTCTGGGTGAAGCGCAGGCGGTCGGCCAGGCCGTCGTCGTCGACGGCGACGAACCCACCGACCACGTCGCTGTGCCCGCCGAGGTACTTCGTCGCCGAGTGCACGACGACATCGGCGCCCAGCACGAGCGGCTGCTGCAGGTACGGCGTGGCGAACGTGTTGTCGACGACGACGAGCGCACCGTGCTCGTGAGCGAGTGTGGCGACGGCCTCGATGTCGACGCATGTCAGGAGTGGGTTGGTCGGCGTCTCCAGCCACACCATCGCCGTGTCCGCCGGCCAGTTGGCGCGCAGTCGGTCGAGATCGGTCAGGTCGGTCGCCGTCCACGCCATCCCGAGCGGCCCCCAGACCTTGTCGATCAGGCGGAACGTGCCGCCGTAGGCGTCGTTGCCGAGCAGCACCCTGCCACCGACCGGGACGAGGCGGAGGATGTTGTCCTCGGCGGCGAGCCCGCTGGCGAACGCGAGGCCGTGGCGGGCGGCCTCCAGCGCCGCCACGCACCGCTCCAGCGCCGTCCGCGTCGGGTTGCCGGATCGCGAGTACTCGAACCCGCGGTGACCGCCGACACCGTCCTGGGCGAAGGTCGTCGACAGGGAGATCGGCGTGACCACGGCGCCCGTGGCCGGGTCCGGTTCCTGTCCTGCGTGCACGGCGAGCGTGTCGAATGCGTGCTCGGCGCGGCCAGGCACTCGTGCGTCACCCACGAACGGCCTCGCGCCCGCCGCCGTCGACGGGCAGGTCGGCGGCTGCTGCGAAGTAGCTGAGGATGTCGGTGCGCGTGATGACCCCGAGTGGCCGTCCACCTGACAGCACCAGGAGTGCCGGCGCCGACTCGAGCATCTTCACGGCTCGCTCCACCTTCTGGCCGACGCCGATCGTCGGCAACTGCGGGCCCATCACCTTCTCCACCGCCGTGGCGAGCACGGACGAATCCAGGGCGACGGCCTCCATCACCTCCAACTCGTCGACGGCACCGGAGACCTCGGCGGCGGCGAACGGCGGCGTGTTCTTGCACACCAGGAGCTGGCTGATGCCATTGGCCCGCATCACCTCAATGGCCTGACGGACGGTGTCGCCAGGATTGACGTACAGCAGCTCGGCCATGCCGCCACGCGACTCGAGCACGGCGCCGACGCACTGGTCGCACTCCTTGGTGAAGCCGTAGTTGGCCATCCACTCGTCGTCGAAAACGCGCGACAGGTATCCCCGGCCGGAGTCCGGGTTGAACACGACGACGATGTCGTCGGGCCCTGCCGCCTTGGCCACCCGGATCGCCGCTGCGACGGCCATCCCGCCGGAGCCGCCGATGAGGATGCCCTCGACCTCCGACACCCGCCGCGCCGTGAGGAAGCTCTCCTCGTCGCTGATGGCGATGACGTCGTCGTACAGCTCGGGCTCCCACGCCGCCGGGAAGAAATCCTCGCCCACGCCCTCGACGAGGTACGGGCGCCCTGACCCGCCGGAGAACACCGAGCCTTCCGGGTCGGCGGCGATGATCTTGATCGCCGGGTTCTGCGCCTTGAGGTAGCGCGCCGTTCCCGTCAGCGAGCCGCACGTTCCGGCGCCGGCGACGAAGTGGGTGATCCTCCCGGCCGTCTGCGCCCACAGCTCGGGCCCGGTCGTGCGTTCGTGGGCGAGGGGGTTGGCGGGGTTGGCGTACTGGTTGGGACGGAACGCGTGGCGTTCGACCGTCAGCCGGGCGGCGACGGAGTAGTAGCTCGCCGGGTCTTCCGGGGCGACGGCGACGGGGCAGACGACGACCTCTGCGCCGTACGCCTCGAGCAGCGAGATCTTCTCCGGCGCGACCTTGTCGGTCATCACGAACACGCAGCGGTATCCGCGTTGGGCGGCGACGATGGCCAGGCCGACGCCGGTGTTGCCGCTCGTCGGCTCGACGATCGTGCCGCCCGGACGCAGGTCGCCGCTGCGCTCGGCGGCGAGGACCATCTCCAGCGCCGGCCGATCCTTGGAGGAGCCGCCGGGATTCGTCGTCTCCATCTTCATCGCCAGGACGCCCGGGATCTGTTCGACCTGGCAGATGCGGCGCATGCGCACGAGCGGCGTGTGACCGATGAGGTCGAGCACCGACGACGCGATGGCGGTGCCGTCGAGTCGTGGATCGGGTGGCTCGGAGACCGGGACCGCATCGGCGTCGTCACCCATGGCCCGGAGCGTACCGGGCACCGCCAGGGCGATCCGTTGGACCCTCATGCGGCCGAGACGGCGGCGACGACGGCCAGCAGGGCGAAGACGCCGGCGGCGGCCCGCCGCAACAGCCGTTCCGGCAGGACGCGCAGCAGTGCCCGCCCGGCGAGCACCCCGATCGCGGCGACCGTCACCATCGCTGCGGCAGCCCCGACGAACACGGACAGCGCCCGCCCGCCGGCCGCCAGGCTGGCCGTCGCCAGCTGCGTCAGGTCGCCCCACTCGGCGAGGAACACGACGCCGAACACCGTCGTCGAGACGCGCCACGCCGGCAGCGGTCGGCGGTCGTCGTCGTCCTCGTCGGGCACGTGGTCGACGTCGTCCCGCGAGCACCAGAGAACGACGGCGCCGACGGCGAACAACGTGGCCACCGCCAGCCGCACCGGCCGCTCGGGCAACTGCGCGAGGAGTGCCCCCGCTGCCGAGGCGATGACCATCTGCAACGTCAGCGCGCAGGCGGCGCCGAGCCACACCGGCAGTGGGCGACGAAAGCGCGCCGACAGCACGACGGTCGCCAGCATCGTCTTGTCCGGCAGTTCGGCCACGAAGACCGTGACGAAGGCAGTCGCAATGGTGGTCGGGTGCACCGGCGACCAGTCAACCGGAGGGGTCGCTCGTCGCTCCCAGCCAGTGCACGCTGTCGGCGAGGTCCAGCGCCTCGTCGGCGAGGAGCCCGCGCAACGCCTCGACGAGTTCCTGGAGAGACCGATGGCTGCCGCTTCGACCTCATTGACCGTCGTCGCGCAGCCGCCGGCACCCGCTGATCACGTTTGCGACGGCGCCACCGGCCGGCGCGCGGTGGTCGCTGGCGGCATCGACCTTTGGACGGACAGTGGGTGCACCCCGACTACATCGTCGTCACGACTCGCCTCGGTCCGCCTGTACCTGCTCCTGGATGGACAGCCGGTCGAAGTAAACACGCTCGCAGACGATGCGCTCACCCGCTGGCTCGAACAGGAACAGGGCGACCATGCGCGAGCGGAACCGGCGGCCGGTGTCGCGATGGGTCCCGAGCAGATCGAACTCGGCGACGACCATGTCGTCGGCGGCACGGAGGACGGCGTGCTCGTTGCGCTGGTCCGGGAACATGCCGCGAGACAGGGCGAAGTAGCGGCGCACCTGGTCCTCGCCGTCGAACACCTGCCCGCTTCCCATGAGTTCGTAGCGCGGCCTGGCGAACGTGTCGATCACGGCGTCGAAGTCGTGATCGTTCTCGGCCTCCATGTGCGCCCGTACGACGGCGAGACGGCGATCGGCGAGCTGGCGGTCCACGCCGCCAGTCTCGCCGCTGTCGACCGCCAGGGCGTCAACCCTGTCGGCGCGCACACGGATCGCGAAACGTTCACGAAACTCCCGCCCGTCACACTCGACGGAGCGCGTGCTCGTCCGTACGTTCGGTGCCATGTGGCAACGCCGACGGTGGATCGTGCTGGGGACGGCTGG
>JALZMG010000175.1 GCA_030858325.1 Actinomycetota bacterium
CATGGTGCCGACCTACGACGGCACGAACGAGCAGCCCGTCGTCCTGCCCGCGCGCTTCCCGAACCTGCTCGTCAACGGCAGCCAGGGCATCGCCGTTGGCATGGCGACGAACATCCCGCCGCACAATCTCGGCGAGGTCATCGACGCGACGATCCACCTGATCGACACTCCGACGGCAACCTCCGACGACCTCATGGCCTTCGTCAAGGGGCCGGACTTCCCGACCGGCGCCAGCATCCTCGGCAGGGCCGGCATCATCGACGCCTACCGCACGGGTCGGGGCAGCGTGAAGATGCGGGCCACGGCGATGATCGAGGAGAACAAGAAGGGGGCGACGGAGATCGTCGTCACCGAACTGCCGTACCAGACGAGCTGTTCGGCGATCGCCGCGCGCATCCAGGAGCTCGTCGACGGCGGGGACATCGACGGGATCGCCGACGTCAACGACGGTTCGGCCGGTGGCAAGACCGAGCTCGTCGTCACGCTGAAGCGTGACGCCAACGCCAACGTCGTGCTCAACAAGCTGTTCAAGCTGACGCAGCTGCAGACGAGCTTCGCCATCAACATGGTCGCGCTCGTCGACAGCGTGCCGCGCACGATCAACCTCGCCGCCGCGCTGACCGGCTACGTGCGCCACCAGATCGACGTCATCACCCGCCGCTCGAAGTTCCGCCTGGCCAGGGCCAGGCGCCGCGAGCACATCCTCGAGGGGCGGATCAAGGCGCTCGACGTCATCGACGCCATCATCGCCCTCATCCGCGCCAGCGAGGATCCGGGCGCGGCGAAGGCCGGGCTGATGACCGAGCCGTTCGAGTTCAGCGAGATGCAGGCCGTCGACATCCTCGACATGCAGTTGCGCCAACTGACCCGGCTGTCGCGGATCGACCTGTTGCGCGAGCTGGACGACGTGCGCACGACGATCGCCGAACTGGAGGGAATCCTCGCCGACGACGGGGTGCTGCGCCAGGTGATCAAAGACGAGCTGCAGGCCGTGCGCCAGGAGTTCGCCACGCCCCGGGTCTGCCAGATCGCGCTGGACTCCGGTGACATGTCGATCGAGGATCTCGTCGACGACAAGGAGCTCGTCGTCGTGATGACCGAGGCGCAGTACGTCAAGGCGGTCCCCGCCGGCTCATTCAAAACGCAGTCGCGCGGCGGTCGGGGCGTCAGCGGGGCCAAACTGAAGACCGACGACCTGGTCCGCCACGTCATCTTCACGACGGCCCACGCCCACCTGCTGTTCTTCTCCAACATCGGCAAGGTGTACCGGCTGCGGGCGCTGGAGATCCCCGAGCGGGAGCGCACGGCAAAGGGCATGCCGATCGTCAACCTGCTGCCGTTGCAACCGGGCGAGACGATCCAGGCGATCATCGACACCCGTGACTTCGCCGGCGAGCGGTTCCTGTTCTTCGCCACGCGCAAGGGAACCGTCAAGAAGACGGCGTTCGACGCCTACGACTCCAGCCGGCGCGACGGGCTGATCGCGCTGAACCTGCGCGACGGCGACCAGTTGGTCAAGGTCATCGACACCCACGGCGGGGACGACATCTTCATGGTCACGCGCAAGGGGATGACGATCCGCTTCAACGAGGACGACGTGCGTCCGATGGGCAGGAGCGCAGCGGGTGTGCGGGGGATGAGGTTGCGCGCAGACGACGAGGTCGTCTCCGTCGACATCGCCCGCGACGACACCGCCATCTTGATGATCACCGAGGCCGGCTACGGCAAGCGGACCCAGCTCGAGCACTACAACGTGCAGGGCCGCGGTGGCCAGGGTGTCATCGGGATCAAGCTGACCGGCAAGAAGGGGCAGGTCGTCGCCGCGTTCATGGTCGGCATCGACGACGAGATCGTGGCCATCTCCTCCGGCGGAGTGACCATCCGCATGGCCGTGCGGCAGATCTCCTCGCAGGGTCGTGGCGCGACCGGCGTGCGCGTGATGAACCTCGACGACGGCCAGACCGTCGCCTCGGTGGCGGCGATTCTCGCCAGCGACGACTGACCGAGGATCGGTGGCCGCGCGCCGCCCGCACCAGGCCGAGGGCGCGCGATGCGCCGGAACGGAGACCCGAGATGGGTCATCAGCACGAGGTCGCAGGTGCGACCGTGAGCAAGGGCGCGCGCCGATCGCGGTGGTGCAACGAGCGCGGTCAGGCCGTGCCGCTGGTCGCCGCGCTGGCCGGGATGGCCGCCGTGCTGGCGCTGGCGACGGC
>JALZMG010000204.1 GCA_030858325.1 Actinomycetota bacterium
GCCGTACCCCGGTGTCGCCACCGACTACAAGCCGCTCGTGATCACCATGCTCAGCGTCGCCGACGACGTCGGCATCGTCACGGAGAACCTCTACCCCGGACGCTTCCGCTACGTCGAGGAGCTCGCCCGTCTGGGCGCGGACATCCGCACGAGCGGCCACCACGCCGTGGTGCGCGGCGTGCCGCGGCTGTCGGGAGCGCCCGTTCGGGCGCACGACATCCGGGCCGGCGCGGCGATGGTCGTGGCCGGGCTGGCGGCGGAGGGCGAGACGGTCATCAGCGGCGTGCGCCACATCGACCGTGGTTACGACGACTTGGTCGGCCGGTTGCGCGCCGTCGGGGCGGCCATCGAGCGGGTGCCCGTCGGTTCATCGCGCTGAGCGCGTACGAGCCGCCGTTTGGCCAGCCACAGGAGGGCGCCAACGACGACGATCGGCGCGAGAGCCAGGAGGATCTCGTCCCAGCCGCCCTGGTGGGCGAGCACGGCCGAGGGAATGCCGAGCAGCGCCAGGACGTTGGCCATTGTTGCGTGATGGTACGGACGTGCCTGCTTGAATGACACGGCCCCGACGACACAGACGAGTGAGATGCGCGAGCAAGTCGAAAAGACGATCAAGGTGATCCGTCCGGCCCTGCAGGCCGACGGCGGCGACATCGTGCTGCACGACGTCGACGAGGTCACCGGCGTCGTCTCGGTCGAGCTGGTCGGGGCGTGCGTCGGCTGTCCGGCCTCCACGCAGACGCTGAAGGCGGGGATCGAGCGCATCATGCGCGATCGCGTCGACGGCGTCACCGAAGTCGTCAACGTCGCGTGAGCCGCGTTCAGCGGACGCCGGGGGAACTGTTCGAGGCGGCCACCGCCGGCGACCGCGCCGCGCTGGCCCGTCTGCTGTCGCTCGTGGAGCGCGGCGGCGACGGTGCCCGTGACGTCGCCAGGCTCGCCGCGCCCTGCGTCGGCACGGCGTACACGATCGGCTTGACCGGCGCGCCGGGGGCCGGCAAGAGCACGCTGACGAGCGCGACGATCAGGCATCTGCGAGGAACGGGGGACGAGGTGGCCGTGCTCGCCGTCGACCCGTCGTCGCCGTTCACCGGCGGGGCGATCCTCGGTGACCGGGTGCGCATGCAGGACCACGCCACCGACCCCGGCGTGTTCATCCGCTCGATGGCCACGCGCGGCCACCTCGGCGGCCTGGCGCTGGCGACGCCCGAGGCGATCCGCCTGCTCGACGCCATCGGGCAGCGCTGGATCATCGTCGAGACCGTCGGCGTGGGTCAGGTCGAAGTCGAAGTGGCCGGCAAGGCCGACACGACGGTCGTCGTCGTCACGCCGGGTTGGGGCGACAGCGTGCAGGCGAACAAGGCCGGGCTGATGGAGGTCGCCGACGTCTTCGTCATCAACAAGGCCGACCGCTCGGGTGTCGAGCAGACGCGCAGGGACCTGCTGCAGATGCTGGAGCTGTCGGCGGAGACGGCGGCGCCGGGGGATGGCGGCGGCTGGCAGGTGCCGATCCTGGCCACCGTCGGCTCGTCTGGCGACGGCGTGGCGGCGCTGTGGGACATGATCCTCGCCCATCGGGAGCACGCCGCGGCGAGCGGCGAGCTGGAGCGGCGGCGGCGCTTCCGCCTCGGCGAGGAGTTGCGGGCGATCATCGCCCGCCGCCTGGAGCAGCGGGCCCGCGACGTGTGCACCGGCGCGCGCTGGGACGAACTCACGGCCGCCGTGCTCGCCGGTGACGTCGACCCGTGGACCGCCGCCGACGAGATGCTCGGCTGAAACCCCCGTTCTGTCCTTTCCGATCGTCCCGATCAGGCCGGTTGGGAAGGACGGTTCGGGGTTCTGGCGCGGAGAAGGTGGGCCACCTCGGCGAGGATGCGGTCCGGCTGGTGCAGGTCGCTCCACCAGACATCGACGATCTCCCACCCCATCTGGCGCAGCACGCCCTTGCGCCGAGCGTCATGATGCTGTGCTGCCGGTGTGGCATGCCATCGCCAGCTCTGGCACTCGATCCCCACCCGTCGCGCTGGGTCGGCGAGGTCGAGCTCGGCCAGCAGGACGCCACGATCGTCGCGAACCGGGAACTCGTCGACGAGGCGAATGCCAGCTCGTGCGAACACCGCCTTGGCCAGCCGCTGGAACCAGCTACGCGGAAGCGTGGCGTCGATCCGCTCACCGAGCAACATCAGCAGCGCCGGCGGCCCGGCACGCCCGCGCCGACGCCACGCCTGGGCGACTCGATGAAGTTCGTCCGTGTCGCATCCCGCACGAAGCGCGCTGTCAAGGGCTCTGGCCGTCGGACCGATGCCGACCCACGGAGCAAGGAGCGCCAGTGTCGCCGAGATCGTCAGCACCGGGATGTCCTCGACGGTGGTCATGTGATCGGCGATCGGCCCCCGGGTGTGGTGGACGACCGTTTCCTGTCCGGGAACCGGGTCGACGCCCTTGCCGGCGAGGACGTCGATCTTTTCGTGCTGATCGAACCCGTCGAGGCCGTGCAGGCGGGCCGCGGCGCCGTGCGAGACGGCGCGCACGCCCGGAGCCAGCGCCCCCGCCATCGCCCGGCCGTGGAACGTCGGCACGGCTCCGCCGATGGTCAGCACGCCCGCGCACGGTGACGTCACGATGCCAAGGTCGATCAGTCGACGCTCCACCCTGCGCGTGACGCCGAGCGCTCTCGCTTGTGTCGTTCGGGCGACCCCGTGTTGGCGAGCCATCAGTTGCATCAATTCGTCCACGTCCCCCAGGAGGCTCGATCGAGCGCGAACCGGAAATCGGAACGCTTCTGTCCTTTCCAACCGGCCCTTTCGGGCCGATTGGAAAGGACAGAAGGGGGGGCGAGACTGGGGCCATGGGTGAGTTGCTGGATCTGGAACGGCGCGACGATGGCGTGGCGGTGCTCACGCTGCGCAACGGCAAGGTCAACGCACTGTCGGGGGCGCTGGTCGCCGAGTTGCACGAGGCGGCGACCGTGCTGACGGACGAGCCGCCTGGCGCCGTGGTCGTCACCGGCGGGGAGCGCATCTTCGCCGCTGGTGCGGACATCTCCGAGTTCGGCGGCCCCGAAGATGCGGCGCGCATCACGGCGACGATCCACGGCGCGCTGGACGCGCTGGCGGCCGTGCCCCGCTTCGTCATCGCCGCGGTCAGCGGCTACGCGCTCGGTGGCGGCTGCGAGCTGGCCATCGCCTGCGACTACCGCATCGCCGGGCCGCGCGCCGTGTTCGGCCAGCCGGAGATCCTGCTCGGAATCATCCCTGGCGGCGGTGGCACGCAGCGTCTGTCCCGCCTCGTCGGCTCCAGCCGGGCCAAGGA
>JALZMG010000216.1 GCA_030858325.1 Actinomycetota bacterium
GACCGAGGCCACTGCGGCGCCGGCGATGACGGCTGCACCGGCGACGACGGCGGCACCGGCGACGACCGCCGCACCCGGCACGACGGCGGCACCGCCGACCACGGATGGCGGCACGATCTCCAGCTTCGACCAGGTGCAACCGGCGGTGGTCCAGATCGAGGCCAGGGGCACGTTCCGGGATCCGGAGATCGGGTTCTCCGACGGCTCCGGTCGGGGCAGTGGCTTCCTGATCAGCGCCGACGGCCTGGCCGTGACGAACAACCACGTCGTCACCGGCGCGGCGACGCTGGAGGTGTTCGTCGGCGGTGACACCGACGAGAGCTACAACGCGACGATCGTCGGCGTCTCGGAGTGCAACGACCTGGCGCTGATCCAGCTGAACACGAGCGACGAGTTGCCGTACCTCGAGTGGTACGACGGCGAGATCCGCGCCGGGCTCGACGTCTACGCCGCCGGGTTCCCGCTCGGCGACCCGGAGTTCACGCTGACGCGCGGCATCGTCGCCAAGGCCGAGGCCGGTGGTGACCTGACCGGGACGTCGTCGATCGACCACACCGTCGAGCACGACGCGGCGATCCAGCCCGGCAACTCGGGTGGGCCGCTGATCGGCGCCGACGGCACGGTGGTCGGCGTCAACTACGCCGGCGGCGCCGTGGTGACCACGGAGCAGTTCTTCGCCATCGCCTCTGACCTTGCCCAGCCGGTCGTCGATCGTCTCGCCGACGGCGACTTCGAGTCGTTGGGCATCAACGGATGGGCGGTGTTCGACGATGCGCTCGGCATCTCCGGGATCTGGGTCGCCGGTGTCCAGCCGGGATCGCCCGCCGGTGACGCCGAGATCGTGCCCGGTGACATCGTGACGTCGATGAACGGCCTGCCGGTCGGCACCGACGGCACGTTCGCCGACTATTGCGACGTCATCCGCACGGCCGGTGAGGGCGCGCCGATCCAGGTTGACGTGTTGCGCTACGACACCCAGGAGGTGTTGCGTGGTGAGATCAACGGCGACACGCCGCTCGAAGCGGCGTTCTCGTTCGCCGAGGAGGTCGGCAGCGAGGTCGGCACCGACGAGCCGGCCCAGGCCGCGGCATACGAGTACGAGTCCGTGGTCGACGATCTCGGTCGGATCACCGTCGACGTCCCGACGGCGTGGTCCGACCGTGACACGACGCCGATCGTGCAGGACGACGGCACGCAGTTGCCGTACATCGCCGCGGCGACCAGCGTCGACGGGTTCATCAACACGTTCGACGTGCCGGGGCTCGTGTTCGCCGCCCTGGCCCCAGGCGCCGACGTCGACGCCAGCCTGGCCGAGTACTCCTTCGAGGGGCAGTGCACCGACGGCGGCATCACGGACTACTCCGACGCCGTGTTCACGGGCAAGTACCAGCTGTGGCTGGACTGTGACGGCGGGACGACCGACGTCGTGACGCTCGTCGCGCTGCCCGCCGACGGTTCCTACACCGCAATCATCCTCGCCCAGATCGTCACCGACGCCGATCTGGACGCGCTCGACCGAGCGTTCGCCACGTTCAACTCGGTCGGCTGACGCGGCTCCGGCTTCCTGAACGGGGTCGGGTCGCCGAACGCAACCCTGGGTGGTGGGACGCCTCGGGCGAGGGCCGGTGCGGGTGATCAAGGGTCACCGGTACCGGCCCTCCTGCGCGTCGGGTCAGGAGCCTTCCTTGCGCGTCTTGACGACGAGCACGGTGGGCACCGGCGAGTCGTCGTCGACGCCGAGTTCGTGGAACACCTCGATGCGGAAGTTCGTGCGGGCCAGCGCGGTGAGCAGTTCGCCGACCGTGCGGTGCTCCTCGCCGTAGCGGTGCCGGCGCCCGTCGGCGTCGGTGCCGACGGCGGCAAAGGGATGGGCGACGGCGATCACGAACGGCGCGCCGATCTTGAGGACGCGGTGCACCTGGCGCAACGTCCGGCTGAGGTCGTCGTCGTCGTCCAGCGTGTGGCTGGCCACGACGACGTCGATCGTGCCGCTCGGCGCGAAGCCGAGGTCGGCCAACTCGCCGTGATGGCACTCCACGGACACGCCGGCCCGAGCCGCCTCCGCGCGCAGGTCGGCGATGGCCCCCGGATCCGGGTCGAGGGCGATGGCCTTGGCCCCGCCCGCGGCCAGCGCCACGGCGTTGCCGGCGATGCCCAGCTCGACGACGCGCCGCCCGCCCGACACGTCACCGAGCAACCGCAATTCGCGCTCACCCGGAACACCTTCCCCGTAGGTCACCTCGTCGTTCACCCCCTCAGTGTGCTCGCTTCGCCACCACAGCAGCGCACATCGCCGCGGACTCGGGAGTTCGCCCCGGCCCTGCGCCGGTCGGTCCGGCGCCGGAGTGTTCACGTCGTCGATCACCACGGCGGTCCCGGAGCTCTTGAAGCACGAGGTTGCTCGGGTGGTGCGACGCGTCCGGGCGTCGCACCCAGTTCCCCCTGGCACGATCGATCGGACGCCGCGGGCACCGTGATCCACTCCTGCTTCAAGAGCTCTTCGGCAGCCGAGCCGCCGCGCGCGGTTGAACCCGCGGAGGGCCGTGGTCCGCTGCTGCTTCAAGAGCTTCGGCGGGCCGGGCCGCAGCGCAAGCGTGATCGCGGCGCACTTCACCGGGCGGGCCTTCGGGGCGGGACTAGCCTCTCGGCGATGGCTCTGTCGGTCGGTGCGCTGCGCGGTGCGGGGAGGCGGTCCGGCCGCGCCCAGGTCGACCACCGCCTCGCTCGCCAGCACCTCGTCAACGAGTACCGCAGGGGGCGCCTCAGCCAGGACCAGGTGTGCGACGCCCATCCGGAGTTGATCCGCGCCGCCGCCAATGTCGGGACCGAGGTCAGCGCGGCGTGCCCGATCTGCGCTCAGAACGAGATGCGTCTCGTGACCTACGTGTTCGGCACGCGGCTCCCCGCCCAGGGGCGGTGCGTGTCGACGGCGAAGGAACTGGCCCAGCTCGACCGCCGCCGCGACGAGCTGACGGCGTACGTGGTGGAGGCGTGCATCGGCTGCCGCTGGCACCACCTGCGCACGGTCCTGCCCGTCGGCGGCCGCTGACCCTCGATGTGACACCCGTCGGCCATGCTCGGCGGTGTGAACGGAACCCGCCGCTACACTCGCCCGGTCATATTGACCCTGCCCCCACCGTGGGGGCCCCGGGCCGGCCGCGCCGCTCCCGGGTCCGAAGGGAGGCATCTCGCGCCATGCGTGCGTACGAACTGATGGTCATCATCGACGGCGACGTCGAGGACCCGAAGGCCCAGGCCTGGATCAAGACGATCACCGACGGCATCGAGTCCGCCGGCGGAACGGTCCACGGCAAGCCCGATTGGTGGGGCAAGCGCCAGTTCGCGTATCCCATCAACCGCAAGCAGACCGGGTATTACCTGGTCATCCACACGGTCGCGCCGGCCGGGGCGCTCGACGAGCTCGAGCGTGCACTGCGCCTTGCGGACGATGTCGTCCGCCACAAGCTCCTCCGGCTGCCGGACATCGAGGCCGCGCGCCGAGGCATGACGGGCACCGCCGCCTGAGCGCGGCGCCCTCGAAAGGAATCATCATGGCCGACAACACCGTCACCCTCGTGGGCAACGCCACCCGCGATCCAGAGCTGCGCTACACCACGGGTGGGCGCGGCGTGGCCAGCTTCGGCATGGCCGTCAACCGCCGCTACCAGGTCAATGGCGAGTGGCAGGAACAGACGTCGTTCTTCAACGTCGTCGCCTGGGGCACGCTCGGCGAGAACGCCGCCGCCTGTGTCACCAAGGGCACCCGCCTCGTCGTCTTCGGCCGGCTCGAGCAGCGCTCGTGGGAGACCCAGGACGGTGAGAAGCGCACCGTCGTCGAGGTCATCGCCGACGAGCTCGGCCCGAGCCTGCGCTGGGCGCAGGCGCAGGTGGAAAAGACCGCCCGCACGACCACCGACGGCGGCGGCCAGGCCGGTGCGGCCGGGGCGGGTGCGCCACGCGACCCCGGCCCGAGTTTCAGCGGCGAGGAGGAGCCGTTCTGATGGCGAGCAAGAAGAACCGGGCGCGGGCGGCGAAGGATGTCGCCCCCCGCAAGTACAAGAAGAAGACCAGTGCCCTCGTCATCGAGAAGGTCGACTACGTCGATTACAAGGACGTCGACCTGCTCAACCGCTTCATGAGCGATCGGGCCAAGATCCGCAATCGGCGGGTGACGGGGAACGACGTGCAGCAGCAGCGCGAGGTCGCCTCGGCGATCAAGCTCGCCAGGGAGATGGCCCTGTTGCCGTACGCCAAGCGGGTGTCGACGCAGCGCACGCGTGGGCCGCGTGACGGACGTCGCGATCGCGATGGCGAAGGCCGCATGGACGGCGAGCGTTCCGAGCGTGGCCCGGCGCCCCCCGACGCGCCCGGCGCCGACGAGTCGACGGACGTGCTCGAGACCAGCGACACGGAGGCCTGACGTGAAGGTCATCCTCCGCGCCGACGTCGACGGCCTCGGCAAGCGCGGCGACATCGTCGACGTCGCCGCCGGCTACGGGCGCAACTTCCTCCTCCCGCGCGGCATGGCCCTGGTGGCGACCGACGGTGCCGTCGACCAGGCCGCACGCATGCGCCGGTCGCGCGACCTGCGCGACACCCACGATCGCGAGGCGGCGCAGACCATCGCTTCGGCGCTCGTGCCGAAGATCATCACCATCACGGCCAAGGCCGGGCACGAGGGCAAGCTGTTCGGATCGGTGACCTCGGCCGACGTCGTCGACGCCGTGCGCAAGCAGACGGGCATCGAGCTCGATCGCCGCCACGTCGACAGCGAACCGATCAAGTCGGTCGGCCAACACACGGTCACGGCCAAGCTGCACGCCGCCGTCTCGTTCCCCATCACGCTCGACGTGGTTCCGGCCTAGCGGGGCACCGCCAGGTGGCCGGCGATGTCCAGCGTCCCGTCCACAGCGTGCCGCCGGTTGCGCACACCGAGTTCACAGGCTTGTTCCCCTAGCGTTCAACAGGCCGGCCCTGCGAGGGTCAGATGATGGATCGCTGGGAGGACCGGGGTCGCCGCAGCGATCGCAACGAGCAGCGGCGCGTGACGAGCCGAGTCCCGCCGCACAACCTGCAGGCCGAGGAGTCGGTGCTCGGTGCCGTGCTGCTGTCGCGCGACGCCATCGGCTCCGTCAGCGAGCACGGCCTGCGGCCCGAACACTTCTACAAGCCGGGCCACCAGCACATCTTCGATGCCGTCGCCGCGCTCTACAAGTCCGGCGCCCCGGTCGACACGATCACGGTGGCCGACGAGCTGCGGCGGGCCGGCCTGCTCGAACAGATCGGCGGCACCGAGGCGTTGCACGTGCTGCAGAACGCCACGCCGGCCATCTCCAACGCTGCCCACTACGCCCGCATCGTCCAGGACACGGCGCTCCTGCGCAGCCTCATCCACGTCGCCGGCGACATCGCCGAGATGGCCTATTCCGAGCCGGACGACGTGGTCAAGGCCGTCGACGAGGCCGAGTCGAAGGTCTTCAGGATCGCCGACGAGCGGGTCATCGATTCGACCCAGGAGATCAGCGAGCTGCTCAAGGGGACGATGGACCGCCTCGAAGAGACGTTCGCCCGCGGCAACGCGATCACCGGAACGGCCACGGGCTACCACGACCTCGACGACCTGCTGTCGGGCCTGCAACCGGCCACCCTGAACATCGTCGGCGCGAGACCGGCGATGGGAAAAACCGCCTTCGCATTGGGGATGGCGACGCACATCGCCCAGTCGACGGCGCGGCCGGTGCTCGTGTTCTCGTTGGAGATGGGCCACGCCGAGCTGACCCAGCGGATCCTGTCGAGCGAGGCCAAGGTCGATTCGACGAAGCTGCGCAGCGGTCGCCTGCAGGAGTCGGACTGGGCCAAGATCGGCCGGGCCATCGGACGCCTCGAGGTGCCGCTGTTCCTCGACGACAACCCGCGCGTCACGGTGATGGAGATCCGCGCCAAGGCGCGGCGGCTGAAGGCCCGCCACGGCGGGCTGGCGCTGATCGTCATCGACTACCTGCAGCTGATGAGCAGCGGCGGGAACCCCGAGAACCGTCAGCTCGAAGTCAGTGAGATCAGCCGCAACCTGAAGATCCTCGCCCGCGAGCTGGAGGTGCCGATCGTCGCCCTCAGCCAGCTCAGCCGCAACTTGGAGAGCCGGTCGGACAAGCGCCCGATGCTGTCCGATCTGCGCGAGTCCGGATCGTTGGAGCAGGATGCCGACGTGGTCATGTTCCTGTATCGCGACGAGGTCTACAACTCGGAGTCCTCCGACAAGGGCGCCGCCGAGGTGATCATCGCCAAGCACCGCTCGGGCCCGATCGGCGTGAAGCGGCTCGTGTTCCTCGGCCAGTACACCCGCTTCGACAACGCCGCCAAGGGCGTGTGATGCGCCGCGTGGCCGTCGATGTTCGTCGGTGACGACCTGCTGGCGTGGCTGGTCCTGGCGCTCGGCGGGGCGCTGTTCGTCGGCAACCTGCTCGCCGTCGTGCGCCCACCGACCGAGCATCGCGAGGAGGCATCCCTGCAGCGGGCTCCGCTGGCCCGCAGTCTCGTCATGGCCGCCGTCGGGCTGGTCGCCGCGGTGTGGGCGCTGGCTTCGCTGCTCAGCGCGTGAGCACCCGCCAGCATCGGCCGCGGATGCACACCGAGCGGCTCGGCCTAGCGTCGCGCCTCGTGATCGACACCCTCGCCGGGCGCTATGCACTCGGTGAGCCACTCGGCACCGGCGGTATGGCGCGTGTCGTCGCCGCTCGTGATCTGCGCCTCGACCGTCCGGTGGCGGTGAAGCTGCTCGCCGCCGACGTCGTCGATCCCCTGGGCAGGGAGCGGTTCGTGCGCGAGGCCCGCTCCTCGGCCGGGTTCTCGCATCCGAACGCCGTGGCCGTGTACGACGCCGGCGACGCCGACGGTTCGCTGTTCCTGGTGATGGAGCTGGTCGACGGACCCTCGTTGGCGACGGCGCTGGCCGACGGCCCGCTGCCGCTCGGCCGGGCCGTCTCCGTTGCCGACGACGTTCTCGCCGCGCTCGGCGCGGCCCATGCCGCAGGGATCGTGCATCGTGACGTCAAGCCCGGCAACATCCTGCTCGGTCGCGACGGCCGGGCCAAGCTCGCCGACTTCGGCATCGCCAAGCGCCTCGACGACTTGTCCGGCGACTTGACCTTGACCGGGCAGTTCGTCGGCACGCCGAGGTACCTGGCGCCCGAGCAGGTGGTCGGCGAGCCGGTGACCGCGGCCACGGACCTGTATGCGGTCGGTGTCGTGCTGTTCGAGATGGTCAGCGGGCGCCCCCCGTTCGATGCGGGAACACCGCTGGCCACGGCGATCGCCCACCGTGATGCGCCGATTCCCGACGTGCGCATGGCGGCCGGCGCGGAGCTTCCCGAGCACGTCGCGGCGACCATCGAGCTGGCGCTGGCCAAGGA
>JALZMG010000185.1 GCA_030858325.1 Actinomycetota bacterium
CGTCGAGGCGCTGCAGGTTGCAGTTGATGACGAACACGAGGTTGTCGAGCTGCTCACGTGAGGCCAGCGAGATGGCGCCAAGCGATTCCGGCTCGTCGCACTCGCCGTCGCCCATGAAGCACCACACGCGGCTCTGGCTGGTGTCGTCGATCTGGCGGTTCTGCAGGTACCGGTTGAACCGGGCGTGGTACAGCGCGGCGATCGGGCCGAGGCCCATGCTGACGGTCGGGTACTCCCAGAACTCCTGCATCAGCCGCGGGTGGGGATAGCTCGACAGGCCCCGCCCGCCGCGCCCGATCTCCCGCCGGAAGTGGTCGAGATCGTCGGCGGTCAGGCGGCCCTCCATGAACGCGCGGGCGTAGATACCGGGTGCGGCATGGCCCTGCATGTACACAGCGTCGCCGGCGTTGCCGTCGTCCTTGCCCCGCCAGAAGTGGTTGAAGCCGATCTCGTAGAGGCTGGCCGAGCTGGCGAACGTGGACAGGTGGCCGCCGATGCCCTCGGCGTGCTTGTTCGCCTTGACGACCATCATCGCTGCGTTCCAGCGCACGAACGCGCGGATGCGCCGCTCGATGTGCTCGTCGCCGGGGAACCACGGCTCCTGCTCGCGCGGGATCGTGTTGACGTACGGCGTGCTGACGGTGGCCGGGAAGCTGACCTGGCTCTCCTGCGCCCGCTCCAGCAGCTTCGTCAGCAGGTACCGGGCGCGTGTCTTGCCGCGGACGTCGATCACGGCGTCGAGGGAGTCGACCCACTCGCCGGTCTCGCCGGGATCGGTGTCGGGGATCTGATGGACGTAGCCGTCGAAGATCATGCGGCCAGTCTCGCAGGGCTACCGGCGGGTACGCACGGGTACCCTCGGCCGCCGTGTCCCAGCCGACGCTCTTCGAGTCACCCGAGCCGCTCGTCGTCTACACCGACGGCGCCTGCTCGGGGAATCCGGGGCCCGGCGGCTGGGCGTGGGCGGTCGCTCCTGGCGGTGAGCCGCACGACGTGGGCGGCGAACGGGCGACGACGAACCAGCGGATGGAGATCAACGCGGCGCTGGAAGCCGTGCGCGCGCTGGCCGGTCGCGGTCGGCCCGTCAAGGTGATGTCGGACTCGACGTACGTCGTCAACTGCTTTCGCGACCGCTGGTACGTGAAGTGGCAGGCCAACGGCTGGCACACGACGGCGAAGAAGCCGGTCGCCAACGCCGACCTCTGGCGCCCGCTGATCGAGCTGTTCGAGGCCAACCCGGTGACGTTCGGGTGGGTCAAGGGCCACAGCGGCGACGTCATGAACGACCGCGTCGACGCCCTCGCCGTCGCCGCCATTCCCCGCTGACTCAGCAGGGGATGGCGCGGCTGAGGTCGGCGATGATGTCCTCACCGTCCTCCAGGCCGATGGAGACGCGCACGAGGCCGGGCGTGATGCCGATCGCTGCCTGCTCCTCGGGGCTGAGGCTGACGTGGGTGCTCGTGGCCGAATGGCAGACCAGCGTCTCCGGACCGCCGAGCGAGGTGGCCGGGCGGGCCAGGCGCAGCGCGTCGAGCATCGTGCGGGCCGCAGCGACACCGCCGGCCAGGTCGACGGCGAGCACCGTCGGCAGGCAGCGCAACTGCCTGACCGCCAGCTCGTGCTGCGGATGATCAGGAAGTCCCGGGAAGTGGACGGCGGCGACGCCGGGGTGGTCGCGCAGCGCCTCGGCGGCCTCCATGGCCACGGCCGCTTGGTGGCGCTGGCGCAGGGGCAGTGTGCGCAGACCCTTGAGGCTGCTCTGCGCGTCGTAGGGCGAGGCGCAAGCGCCGTGCAACACGGCGTACGCCCAGATCGCGTCGAGCAGATCGCCGGCTCCGGCGATGACGCCGATCGTTGCGTCGTTGTGGCCGCTGATCCCCTTCGTCGCCGAGTGCAGCGCAATGTCGATGCCGTGGCGCAGGGGCTGCTGGCCGATCGGCGTGGCGAACGTCGAGTCGACGAGCGTGAACGGTCCGGCGATGGCACCCAGCTCGTCGAGGTCCACCAGGTCGAGCCGCGGGTTGGACGGCGTCTCGGCGACGACGAGCATCGTCCGGCCGGGGCGCACGGCGGCGGCGAACTGGCCCGGCGTGGTCCCGTCGACGAACGTCGTCTCGATGCCCAGCCGGGCGCACGGCCCGAGCAGGAACGCCGAAGTGCCGGCGTAGATCTGACGCTGGGCCACGAC
The DNA here is from genome assembly GCA_030858325.1 of Actinomycetota bacterium. Taxonomy (GTDB): domain Bacteria; phylum Actinomycetota; class Acidimicrobiia; order Acidimicrobiales; family Ilumatobacteraceae; genus JALZMG01. The sequence continues at coordinate 2,189 of JALZMG010000185.1, forward strand.
GTGGTCGCCGCTCGAGCACAATGCCAGCACCGTCGACGCCACGGCGCCCATGCCGGAGGCGAACGCCAGTGCCTCCTCCGCGCCCTCCAGCTCGGCCATCGCCTCCTCGAACGCACGCACCGTCGGGTTGGCGTAGCGGCTGTAGAAGTCGCCGGGACGCAATGCCGTCGCCCGCTTGCGCGTGTCGTCGAGGCCGTCGGTCTGCCACGTGCTCGTCCCCCACAACGGAGTCGCCAAGCTGGCGCCCTGGTAGCCGCGGCCGGCGGACACCGCGGCCGTCGCCGGCGATGGGGCTGCGGCGGACCGCTCGTCGCTCACGATCGGCGGAGCCTACCGAGCCCTGTTTGGGACGGGCGGAACGGCGATCGGTAACGTCCGCCGGCATGGACATCGACGGCGCCAGCGCAATCGTCACCGGTGGGGCTTCGGGCATCGGGGCGGCGGCCGCGCGTCTGCTGGCCGCGCGTGGGGCGAAGGTCGTCATCGCCGACCTGCAAGAGGATCGCGGCAACGAGCTGGCCGACGAGATCGGCGGCGCGTTCGCCAAGGTCGACGTGACGAACACCGACGACATCGTCAACGCCGTGGAAATGGCCAAGTCGATGGGCCCGGTGCGCGTGCTCGTCAACTCGGCCGGCATCGGGTGGGCGCAGCGCACCGTCGGCAAGGACGGAACGTACGAGTCGGCGGCCAACTTGGACGCGTTCAAGAAGGTCATCGCCATCAACCTGATCGGCAGCTTCGACTGCATCCGCCTGGCGGCGACGGCGATGAGCACGACGGAGCCGCTGGAGTCGGGGGAGCGGGGCGCGATCGTCAACATCGCCTCGGTGGCCGCGTTCGACGGCCAGATCGGCCAGGCCAGCTACTCGGCGTCGAAGGGTGGGGTCGTCGGCATGACGTTGCCGGTCGCCAGGGACCTGGCGGCGATCGGGGTGCGCGTGAACACCGTCGCTCCAGGGCTGATCGACACGCCGATCTACGGCCAGGGTGACGCCAGCGAGGCGTTCAAGTCGAACCTGCAGAAAGGCGTGCTGTTCCCGCAGCGCCTCGGCTCGCCGGAGGAACTGGCCTCCGTCGTGCTCGAGTGCGTGACGAACAGCTACCTCAACGCCGAGACGATCAGGGTCGACGGCGGCATCCGCATGCCCCCGAAGTAACCCGTCGCGCCAACTCACATCTGGGTGGTCACAGTCTCATCCCCGTTTCTGGGTGGTCACAGTCTCGGATCCGAGACCACGGCCACCCAGATCGAGTTCGGGCGCCCACCGCCGGATGACGCCGATGATCCGGCGAGCCTGCTTGGCGTGCTCCCAGACGATCTGGTGGTACGTCACGCGCACGGAGATGAACCCGAGCTCGGCGAGGTGCGCATCCCGAGCGGCGTCGGCAGCCTGTTGCCATCGAGTCTTGGCGTGGAACTCCCACCCGTCGCACTCGAGCACGATCGGCGTGCCGATGATCCGGAAGTCGACTTCGTACGGCCCGATACGGGCGTGGAACTCATACGGCGGTAGGTGGTGTCGCTCGAACAACGTGCGCATCGCCGATTCCAGGGCGCTGTCGACCGGCTTGCCGTCGATCACCCACTCCTCCAGTGCCTCGCGGAGGGCAGGCACGCCGTGACGACCCCGCCGAGCGTGGCGGTTTACGGCCTGGCGCAGCGCCACCGGTGAGGCGAGCCGACTGGTGACGACGTGGCCGACGGCCGCCGGCACTGCGGCTGGGTCGACGGCGCCGAGATCACACAGCAGCCGCAGGATGTTGGTTGTCGGGATGCCCTGCTTGAGCACCGGCTTGAGGTCCTTCAGATCGCGCGGCCGATGGACGATCACCCCAGGCAGCTCGAACGTTCGCGTCCGCCGCGTGACGATGAGCTCGATCGGGTCACCTTTGGGGCGGGCGATGCCCCAGAGGTACGCGGCCGATCGGTGCGACGCCAGCGTCTGCGGGGCGACGGCGAGGACGGCGGCGAGGATCTCCTGCTCGCGGGTGACCAGGGCACCCGGCAGACGCGCCACGCCAGGATGGATCTCGATCAGTCGCCCCTGGGCGACCCATCGGAACCACGTCGCCTTGCTCATCCCCCGTCTCGAGGCCGAGTCGCGAGTCAGCAGACCGTGGTGGTCGGCGGCCTGCGCATCGAGTGCTCGAAGATCCATGACCACCAAGGGGTCTCACCTCGTCGCGAGCGGAAATCTTCATCTGGGTGGTCACGGTCTCGGAGCCGAGACCGTGACCACCCAGAAACGGGGATGAGACTGTGACCACCCAGATGGGGAGGGGCGCGACGGGTTATGTGGTGTAGTCGGCGTTGATGCGGACGTAACCGGCGGTGAGGTCACACCCCCAGACCGTCGCCGCGGCGTCGCCGGCGTGCAGCGAGACGTGGATGCGTACCTCCTCGCCGCCCAGGTACTGCGCCAGACGCCGCAAATCGGCATCGTCGAGCGGCGCCGGGTACGCCTCGCGATCACCGAAGCGGATGACGACGCGCTCCTGGTCGATGTCGACGTCGTCCTGGCACTTGCCGACGGCCATCGCCACGCGGCCCCAGTTCGGATCGGCACCGTGCACGGCGGTCTTCACGAGCGGCGAGTTGACGATCGCCTTGGCCACGCGCTTGGCCTGGGCGCCGTCGCGGGCGGCGTCGACATGGACCTCGATCAGCTTCTCGGCGCCCTCGCCGTCACGAGCGATCTGCTTCGTCAATGACTCGCAGACGGCCTGCAGCGCGGCGCCGAAGTCGTCCGGGTCGACCGCGCCGGCCGCGCCGCTGGCCAGCACGACGGCGGTGTCGCTGGTCGATGTGTCCGTGTCGATGCTGACGCAGTTGAACGTCCGCGCGACGACGGCACGGAACGCCGCATCGAGCGGGCCCGGCGCGATCGCCGCGTCGGTCAAGACGACGGCGATCATCGTGGCCATGTCGGGTTCGATCATCCCGACGCCCTTGGCGATGCCGACGACACGCGCCGGTCCGCCCCCGACGACCGCTGTGGCCGCTTTCGGCACGGTGTCGGTCGTCATCATCCCCCGCGCTGCGGCCAGCGCGTCGGCACCGGACGGAGCGGCCGGGACCGCCCCGGCGCCGGCGAGCACACGTTCCATCGGGTAGCGCCGCCCGATCACCCCCGTGGAGGCGAGGAGCAAGTCCGCCGCCCGACAGCCGAGACGCTCGGCGATGCGCTCCAGCAGGGCCACCGCGTCATGCTCGCCTTCTGGGCCGGTGGCGACGTTGGCGTTCTTGGAAACGACGACGACCCCTCGCGCGTGGCCGGCGGCGACGTGGCGGCGGCTGATCGTCACGCTGGGACCGCTGAAGCGGCTCCTCGTGAACACGCCAGCCGCGGGCACGGCCCGCGTCGCGGCGATGACGACGAGGTCGTCGGTGTCGTCGTTGATCCCGATGTTGGCGACGTACGCGCCGAAGCCCTGCGGCAGCAGCATCGGCGGCGACCGTAACGGTCTGGCGTCAGCCGCTCGCCGTGGAGCGCGACGCCTCGAGGCCCTCGCCAACTGCGCCGAACATCCGGGCGAGGGTGGCGACGTCGTCGGGTTCGACGTGGTCGAACAGGCGCCGGCGCACACTGCGGACGTGCGTCGGGGCGGCCTCCTGGAGGTGGCGGAGGCCGGTCTCAGTCAGTTGCGCCAGCATCACGCGACGGTCCGTCGCCGACGGACGGCGGACGACGTCGCCGCTGCGCACGAGCCCGTCCAGCCGGCGGGTGAGCCCGCTGGGCGACAGCCGCAGCCGCCCGGCCAGGTCGCACATCCGCATCGCCTGACCGTCCGCCTCTGACAGGTACGCGAGCACCTGGTAGTCACCGAGCGTCAAGTCGTGCGCGGCGAGATCGGCCTCGAACGCGTTGAGCAGATCGTGGGTCGTCTCGACGAACGCGCGCCAGGCGCGCATCTCCTCGCCGTCGAGCCACTGGACGTCGGTGCCCATGCGAGCAGGATAGCAACTTGTTGGGGGAGGCAATAGTTGCGAACGCCGGCGGTAGGCGATATTCTTGTGATCGCAAGCAACTGACGAAAGGAGCCCCCATGACACCGTTCGACATCCCCACCGGCACCTGGCAGCTCGATCCTGCCCACAGCAGCGTGACGTTCTCCGTCCGCCACATGATGGTGTCCAAGGTGCGCGGCCGGTTCGACTCGTTCTCGGCGGAGATCGTGACTGCCGACGACGCCCGGCAGTCCTCGGTCACGGCAACGGTCGACATGGCATCCGTCGATACCCACGACGCCAAGCGCGACGACCACCTGCGGACCAGCGACTTCTTCGACATCGCCAACCATCCGACGATGACGTTCCGTTCGACGTCCATCGAGCGCGGCGGCGACGGCGTCCGGGTCGCCGGCGAGCTGACGATCCGCGGCGTCACCCGGCCGGTCACATTCGGTGTCGACGTCGGCGGCGTGGCCAGCGACCCGTGGGGCAACACCAAGGCCGGCTTCACGGCTGCGGCGAGCATCAGCCGCAAGGACTTCGGCCTCGAGTACAACGCCGCGCTCGAAACCGGCGGCGTGCTGATCGGCGACAAGGTCGACATCGACCTCGACATCGAGGTCGCGCTCGTCACCGAACCGGCGCCCGCCTGAGCCCGCCCGAGCGAACCGATCAGCGCAGCAGCACGCGCAGCGCCGGCTCCAGTTCGGCGTGGGCGAACGTGAAACCGTCGGCGGTCAGCGCCGACGTGGTGATCCGCTGGCTCTCGAACAGCAGCGCCTCGGCGAGCTCGGACCCGAGCAGGAGCTTGGGTCCGAATGCCGGCACGGGCACGATCGAGGGCCGGCGCAGCACATCGCCGAGCGTCTTGGCGAACTCGGAATTGCGCACGGGGACGGGCGCGGTGAGGTTGACGGCGCCGTCGAGCGCGCTGTCCAGCAGGTGGACGATCGCGCCGACCTCGTCGTCGATGGAGATCCAGCTCTGCCACTGGCGGCCGGAACCGAAACGGCCGCCCACCCCGAGCTTGAACAATGGGAGCATCTTCGCCAGTGCCCCGCCGTCGGCGCTGAGCACGATCCCGCTGCGGAGGTGGACCACCCGCGCGCCCGCCTCCTCGGCGGCGGTGGTGCTCGCCTCCCAGGCTCGTACGACATCGGCGAGAAAGCCGTCGCCCGTCGCCGATGACTCGGACAGCTCCTCGTCGCCGCGGTCGCCGTAGACGCCGATCGCCGAGCCCGACAGCAACACACGCGGCGTGTCGTCCCGTGCCGCGATCGCCTCGGAGATGAGGTTCGTGCCGCCCGTCCGGCTCTCCATGATCTCCCGCTTGTACTCGTCGCTCCAGCGGTGGTCGCCGATGCCGGCTCCGGCCAGATTGACGACGGCGCCGACACCGGCCAGTTCGGCGGGGTCGAGGCGCCCGGCCTTGGGATCCCAGCTGATGTCGCCGGGCGCCGGGTCGCGGCGCACCATTGCCACGACGTCGTGACCCTCGGCGCCCAGCCGAGCCCGCAGTGCCGTACCGATCAATCCTGTGGAACCGGAGATGGCGATGCGCACGTCGCCAACCATATGGGCGGCGCGCCACGGGCGCCGGCCGGGTCGGCGGCGGGGACCGCTCCCCTGCGCCATTCGCCAGTTGCGTCCCGCCCTCGTGGGTAGTGT
>JALZMG010000195.1 GCA_030858325.1 Actinomycetota bacterium
GCCACGTTGCGCTCGCTCGTCCAGCTGGTGGAGGAGATGATCGACGAGCCGCAGGGGCTCGAGCTCGGTGAGGGCGGGATCACCTCGGCGGGGTCGCCCGACCTCGACCTGTCCGAGCGGCCGAGCAACTGCCTCAAGCGGGCGCAGATCAACACGATCGGCGAGCTGCTGACGAAGACCGAAGACGACCTGTTGAACATCACGAACTTCGGCCAGAAGAGCCTGGACGAGGTCAAGCAGAAGCTCGACGAGCGCGGCTTGTCGCTCCGGGTGAAGGAATAACCCATGCCGACTCCCAAGAAGGGCCCGCGGTTCGGGCGTGACCCTGCGCACCAGCGGCTGATGATGGCCAACCTCGCGGCGAGCTTGTTCGCGGCCGGCGCGATCACAACCACGGAGGCCAAGGCGAAGGTGCTTCGGCCGTACGCCGAGAAGCTCATCACCAAGGCGAAGAAGGCCCAGGACGGCCCGATGCGCGTGCACCGGATCCGCCAGATCCAGGGCTACCTCGGCGACCGCGAGATGACCCACAAGCTGGTCAACGACGTCGCCCCGCGCTACAGCGACCGCAACGGCGGCTACACGCGCATCCTCAAGCTCGGCGCCCGCCAAGGCGACGCCGCCGAGATGGCCCGCATCGAACTCGTCTAGCGCCGCCCGCGCCGCCGTCGCGATGAGCGATAAGAGGCGCAGCGACAGCGATCGCTTATCGCCAGCCCGGTCCGGCCGCCGCGCCGCCCCGAGCCAGCGCGCGACTTTCTAGGATCAGCGCATGCCGATGCCCGCGCCCGCGCCATCGACGCGAGCGCCCGAGCACGTCGACCTTGAAGGTGCGCGGCGCATCGTCGAGCGCATCCGCGGCGCGTTCCGCAGCCGGCTGGTCGGCCAGGAGACACTGCAGATGTCGCTGCTCGTGGCACTGATGGGCGACGGCCACATCCTGCTCGAGTCCGTGCCGGGGCTGGCCAAGACGACGGCCGCGCAGACGCTGGCCGACGCCGTCGGTGGGTCGTTCGCCCGCATCCAGTGCACGCCGGACCTGCTGCCGTCCGACATCGTCGGCACCCAAGTCTACGAGCCGGCGACCGGGACGTTCTCCACACAGCTCGGGCCGGTCCACGCCAACGTCGTGCTGCTCGACGAGATCAACCGCTCGTCGGCGAAGACGCAGTCGGCGATGCTCGAGGCGATGCAGGAGCGCCAGACGTCGATCGGCGGCACCGTGTATCCCGTGCCCGATCCGTTCATCGTGCTGGCGACGCAGAACCCGATCGAGCACGAGGGGACCTACGAGCTGCCGGAGGCGCAGCTGGACCGGTTCCTCCTGAAAGAGACGATCGGCTACCCGCATCCGGCCGAGGAGGTCGAGATCCTCGACCGCGTCGAGCGGCAGGTCTTCGCCACGGCCCTGGACGGCGACCACATGGTCAGCATCGACGACGTGCGCTCGCTGCAGCGCGCCGTCGACGGCATCTACATCGACCCGGCCATCAAGCGCTACATCGTCGCCATCGTCCATGCCACTCGCCCGCCTTCGCCTGCGCTCGGGGACCTCGGCCGCTATGTCACGGCCGGGGCCAGCCCGCGTGCGTCGATCAGCTTCGCCCGGGTTGCCAGAGCGCTCGCCGTGCTCCACGGCCGGACGTACGCCATTCCCGAAGATGTCCAGCGACTGCGCTACCAGGTGTTGCGCCACCGTCTCGTCCTCACCTTCGAGGCCGTCGCCGACGGCGTACGACCGGAGCGTTTCGTCGACGCCGTGTTCGACTCGGTGCCCGTGCCGTGACCGGGCGCCGGCGATCGGTGTAGGCGTGGCCTCGCTGCTCGTCTCCGTGCGCACGAAGATGTCGCTGCACGTGCGGCACAGGGTGCGCGGGTGGCTCGGCGGCGAGTACCCGTCGGTGCACAAGGGCCGCTCGATGGACTTCGACGACCTGCGCGAGTACATCCGTGGTGACGATGTCAAAGACGTCGACTGGAAGGCGTCGGCCCGGTCGGGGACGATCCTGCTCAAGCGCTACGTGGCGATCCGCAAGCACAACGTGCTCCTCGTCGTCGACACGGGCCGTTCGATGGCCGCCCGAGCGGCCGGCGGCGACCAGAAACGCGATGTCGCGATCATGGCCGCCGGCGTGCTCGGCCAGATCGCCATCCAGCACGGCGATCTCGTCGGGCTGCTGGCCGGTGACGCCGGCGGGCTCGTGCGGGCGCCCCTGCGTCAGACGAACGCCCATCTCGAGCTGGTGCTGCGGCAGATCGACGCGCGCATCGACGCCGCCGGCGCCCCGTCCGACCTCGCCGGGCTGTTGGAGGCCGTGCGCCGGTCGACCTCGCGACGGATGATCCTGCTCGTCGTCACCGACGACGCCCCGCTGACCGACGAGCATCGCTCCATCCTGCGTCGTCTGCGCGTCCAGCACGAGATCCTGTGGCTGACGATCAACGACACCGTGCTCACGGAGCCGTCGTTGGCCGCAGCCGACCTGCTCGACGTGCTCGGAGGCGGCCGGCTACCGGCGTTCCTTCGTGACGACCCCGAGTTGTGTGCGGCCTACGAGCACGCCACCAGCGCGGCCACGCTCGACCGGGCGACCGTGCTGCGACAGCTCGGCATCGTGGCCGACGACGTCGGTGCAGAAGCCGACGTCATTCCCGCCGTCCTCCGGCTGCTGGAGGGCACACGTCGTGCCGCGTGACGACCTGTACCCGCCGCTGCGCCAGGACGCGGCGTGGACCGCGCTCGGCCTTGCGCTGATCGTGATCGTCGGCGCATGGTGGACGTGGATCTGGTGGACGACCCGATCGCCGCGCCCGTCGGGGTCCGCCGTCACCCTGGTCGGGCAGCCGCTGGAGGAGCTGCGCCGCGATTTCCTCGATCGCATCGACGGCGTCGAGACCGCGCACGCGTCCGGCGCCATCGACCGGCGCAACGTGTTCCAGTCCCTCAGCCTGCTCGTGCGCCGATTCGCGTTCGAAGCCTCCGGGTTCCCCGCGCACACGAAGTCGCTGGCCGACCTGGAACGCGAGCACCCGGGCGTGCTGGCCCAGGCCGTGCAGGCGTGGTATCCCGACGAGTTCGCCGAGGTCCGCGCTGGTGACGTCGACGACGGTCTCGCTCGGGCCCGCCTGCTCGTGGCCGGATGGACGTCGGAGGATCCGCCGCTGCCGCCGCCGTCGCTGCCCGTGCGATCGCCATGACGGTGCAATGGGGATGGATGGTCCCCCTCGTCATGGTGCTGGCCGGGGCGGTCGTCGCTGTGGCGGGGCGGCGCGCGGCTCGCGAGTCTCCCCGAGGCGCATTGCGCGTGGCCAACATCGACCGGCTGACCGCACTACCTCGATTCCAGGAGCTGGCCCGGACCCACCGCCGCTCGGTCGGGGCGATGGCCGCGGCGGCCGCCGTCCTCGTGCTGGCCACGATCATGCTCGCGGCCCGGCCCGTGCGCAGCGCGAGCGTCACGCCGGAGATCGCCAACCGGGACATCATGCTGTGCCTCGATGTGTCCGGCTCGATGGCCGAGTACAACCGCTCGGTGATCGTGCGCTTCGCCGAACTCGTCGAGGAGTTCGACGGGCAGCGCATCGGGATGACGATCTTCAACGCGTCGGCCGTGACCGTTTTTCCGCTGACGACCGACTATCGGTTCATCCAGGACGAGTTCGAGCGGTTCCGCCAGACGTTCGCCCGGCGCGGCTTCGACACGCTGGGCGGGACGCTGGAGGGCAACGGGTCGTCGCTCGTGCCTGACGGCATCGCCTCGTGTGCACTCGGCTTCCCGAGAGTGACCGACGGACGATCCCGCTCGATCGTCGTCGCCACGGACAACGAGATCGAAGGCGCGACGCTGCTGACGATGCCGCAGGTGACGACGCTGGTGGCCGACCGCGCGATTCGTGTGTATGCCGTGTTTCCGCTGTTCGACTTCGAGGATCCGGACCGGGACGAACCCGCCGAGATTCGCGCGCTTGCCGAGGGTTCTGGCGGAGCGTTCTACCGCTTGGAGAACACGGAGGGCACGGCAAGCATTATCGGCCAGATCGAACGGACCGACGTGGCCCGCCTCGACGTCGAACCGCAACTCGTGGAGTACGCGGAGCCGACGGTCTGGGTCACCGTTGCCGCCGCTTCCCTGCTCGTCCTGCTCTGCCTCGCATGGCGGGCGCGCCTGTGAGCGATCGAGTCTTCGAGCGAGCGAACAAATTGTTACGGTCTTTTGCTCATCGGTGCCTGCCGGAGGTCGCGACGGTGGCGGCTCTGACTGGACAAGGCGCGGGGCACCAATGAGCGAGCGACGAGGCGACGCGATGGTGACCCGATGACGTTCGCTCCGATCGTCGGGTGGTGGGCGTTGGCGGCGGTCACGGCCGTGGTGCTGGCACTGTGCATCGGGGGGCTGCGCCGGGCTCCTCGCCGGCGTCTGGCGTGGGCGCGCAGGGCGATGATCGTCGGGTTCCTGGCTGCGTTGGCCGCGCGCCCGGGTGCAGCCGATGCAGAGTCCACCGGTCTCGTCACCGATCTCGACGTCTAC
>JALZMG010000285.1 GCA_030858325.1 Actinomycetota bacterium
GGGTGCACGGGGTCCATGTCCACGACGACGACGTCGTCCGGGCGGCGTTGCTGTCGAGCGAGACCTTGCAGCAACCGGGCGAGGTGCTCGTGGCGTCCGGCGGCGATGACGACCACAGCGATCGTCATGACGCGTGCAGCTCGTCGATCATCGTCGCTGCCCGCTGACTGCCGCGCCGGTCGTAGTGGTCCGTCCAGCGATCGAGGTCGAGTCGCCCTGCCTCCTCCAGCACGCCCGGCAGCTGCTCGGGCGTCGGCCACTCCGCTCGCGAGATGGCCAGGCCGGCCTCGGCGAGCGCACGGGCGCGAACCTCCTGCTCGGCGAACGGGCGATCCTCGGCCACGAGCACCAGTCTGCTCCGGGCCGCAACTGCATCGGCGACCGCCGACCATCCGGCGCTGGTGACCACGACGTCGGCGTCCGCGAGTAGGGGGAAGACCGGGTCCACGCACCCGACGATCTCGACCCCGCGACCGGAGGCCCGCTCGGCGGTCCCGGCGACGACGACCCGCCAGCCGGAGGGAGCGGCAGCGGCCATCCACCGGGCGACGTCGAGCCCGTTGCCGCCACGACCGACCATCAGCACGACGAGGCGCCGACGTCGCGCCTCGCCACGCGTTGGTGGCGGCGCCGGGAGCGCGTCGAAGCGGCTGAACGCGCCCGTGAACCGCCACCGCCTGTCGACGGGCACGTCGATCGGTTCCAGCGATCGACACTGCGGCACCCAGACGACATCCGCGCTGTCGAAGCCGACGCGGTGCGCAGCGTCGTCGCGCCGGCCGCTCTGGCGCAGCGCGATCACGCGCAGACCGAGCAGTCGTGCCAGCACGACGACCTCCATCGAGACGTCGACCACGGCCGTGGTGCAGCGGTGCGTGCGGATTGCGTCGACCAGCGCCACGGCTCGCGCCCGCACCTCCGGCGACGTCGGCGCATGGTGGAACGGGCCGCGCGTGGCGATCGGTCTCGGCGGCACGTCGCAGGGAAGTGGGACCACCGGCACTGTCAGGACGTCGGCGGCGAAGGGACTGACGTGCGGTCCGCAGGCGACGATGACGGGCGAGTCCAGCGTCGGAATCACCGCTCTGGCTCGCTGCAGATGGCCGCGGCCCTGATCGTGCACGTACCACATCACCGTGCCCGACACGGTCACGACGCCAGGAGCCGCTCGTAGATGCGCCGGTGGGCGGCGGTCACCGCGGCGCCGTGCTCGCGCCGTCCGCCAACATCGACTCGGGGCGGTCGGGCCACGGCTGCGCGCAGCGCGCCGGCCAGATCATCGGCGTCCAGCGCCGTTGCGCCCTGATCGACGTATCCGCCGAAGGCCGGCGCGAGCACGGGCGTGCCGAGATCGTGGGCGGCCTCGAGCAGACCGGAGTGCGTGCCCCAGCGGTACGGCAGTGCGACCAGGCGTGCCCCGGCAAGGAGATCCCACAACTCGGCGTCCGTCAGGCGCGGCCGGACGTCGACAATCGCCGCCGTGCCCGCCAACGCCCGCTCCAGATCACGCCGATGCAGCGCCGTGGCCGTCGACCGAACGTGGACGCGCAGCCCGCCCAGCCGCCCGGCGGGCTCGGCCAGCGCAGCAAGCAGTTGCAGATCCAGGTTCGGGCGCAGCGTTGCCGCATGCACGTAGACGCCGTCGCGACGGCCGCCCTGACGTCGCCGGCGATCCATTTCCGCCAATGGCACGACGTGCGGGTGAGCGACGACCTCCGCCTCTCGCCCGTGCGTCGAGCGGATACGGCGAGCGGCCGCCGGCGTCAGCGTCAGCACATGATCGGCGGCGGCGACGATGCGCGCCTGCAGGGCGTGATAGTGACGCTGGTCGACGAGGTGCGGGTTGTCGAGGTCGTGGACGGTGTGCACGAGTCGGATGCCGGCGGCGGCGAGCTGATCCAGCCAACTGGCGAGGGCTTCGGCAGCCATCTGCTCGTAGCCGAAGTGGAGGTGGACGATCTGCGCTCCGGACGCGGCGAGCGCTTCGATCTCCCAGACATCACACGGTGGATCGACCGCTGCGCCGGAGCGAACGGCGCTGCCGAGATGTCGAACGTACGGATGCTCGGCTGGCTGGTGCACCACGAGGCGCACACCGCTGGGCGACGCGATCGTGGCGCTCACGACGCGCCGACCAACAGCTCGGCAAACATCGCCTCGTAGTCGTCGACCATCCGGTCGACCGCGAACAGCCGCTCGGCGCGCCGCCGACAGTCGTGGCGCGACAACGTCGCGGCCGTGGCGATGGCGGCGGCGAGCCCCTCGACGTCGTCGGCCGGAGCCAGCGCGCCTGTCGACGCGTCGAGCAACTCGGGCAGCGCACCTCTGGCGAAGCCGGCGACGGGTGTCCCACAGGCCAACGCCTCGGCGACGACCAAGCCGAACGGCTCGTCCCACGCCGGCGTGACGACAGCGACCGACGCCTCGCCGATGGCGACGGCGAGTTCCGGAACAGAGACATGACCGCCGTACTCCACGTCACCCCCGAGGCGCGGCTCGACGCACAGACGAAAGTAGGCCGCGTCGTGGATCGGTCC
>JALZMG010000347.1 GCA_030858325.1 Actinomycetota bacterium
ATCCCCGTCCACCCGGACCTGGCGGGCCCGTTCGACGTCGGCAAGGTCGCCTGGGCCATCTGACCCGGCCCGGTCACTCCGTCCGGTTGAACTGGAGGACGGCGAACGACAGCAGGACCGCGCCGACGACGACGACGACCGCCAGTTGCACCGCGATGGGCACCGTCCAGCCGAACCACCGCAGCGGTGGGTTGAGCCTGGCCACGGCCGAGGCCGGCGCGTCGAGGTGGTCGAAGACGATGCTGCGGATGGCGTGGACGGCGTAGGTGATCGGGTTGAGCAGCGTGATCGTCTTCAGCCACGCCGGCAGGTTGGCGAGCGGGTACAGCGCGCCGGACAGGAACGACAACGGCAGCAGCAACATCTGCATCACGCCCATCATCGACTGCATCTGCTGGACGCGCGCGGCGATGACGAGCCCGACCGTCGTCAGCGCGAACGACAGCAGGAACAGCTCGCCGATCAGCACGACGATCATCCCTGCGTCGTAGGGCACGCCGACCGTCCCGGCGAGGGCGAGGATGATCATCGACTGCATCGTCGCCACCGTCGCGCCACCGAGCGACTTGCCGATGAGGATCGAGCCTCTGCGCACAGGCGCCACGAGCATCTCCCGCAGGAACCCGAATTCGCGGTCCCACACGATCGACGCCGCCGAGAACATGGCGGTGAACATCGCCGAGATGGCGAGCACGCCGGGAAACATGAACGTCCGCAGGTCGACCCCGCCGGTCGAACCGTCCGTCAACGACGACAGCCCGGTGCCGAGCACGAACAGGAACAGCACCGGTTGGATCAGCGCCGAGACGATGCGTAACCGGTCCTGGGCGAACCGCATCATCTCCCGCTGCCAGACGATCTTCACGCCGCGCAGGTCCTGGCGCACCCCACCGTCGACCTCGCGCACGGCGGCCACGGTGGTCCTCGGCGTCGCGCCTGTCGCGGTCACGGCCACCGCTATCTCCTGAACGCGTTGACGAACGCCCGGTTGTTGTCGAGCGCGTTGGACTCGGCATCGCGGATCGTGCGGCCGGTGTAGGACATGAACACGTCGTCCAGCGACGGGCGGGCGACCTGCACGGACTGGATCTCGACGCCGAGCTCGGCGAACAGGCGCGGGACGAAGTGGTGGCCGTCGACGACGGCGAACGTGACCGCGCCGTCGTGCATCTCGGCCTCCAGCCCGAAGCGCTGACGCAGCGCGGCGATCGCCCCGGCGTCGTCGGCCGTGGAGATCTGCACCCGGTCGGTGCCGACGCTCGCTTTGAGCGCGTCGGGCGTGTTCTCGACGACGATCCTGCCGCCGTCGATGATGGCGATGCGGTCGCAGTTCTCGGCTTCGTCCATGTAGTGCGTGGTCAGGAAGATCGTGATGTCCTCGCCGGCGCGCAGCTCGTCGATGTACGCCCAGATGCTCGAGCGGGTCTGCGGATCGAGGCCGACGGTCGGTTCGTCGAGGAACAGCACGCGGGGCGAGTGCATCAGTCCCCTCGCGATCTCCAGGCGCCGCCGCATACCGCCGGAGAACGTCTGCACCTTGCTGGCCCGCCGCTCCCACAGCCCGACCATCTCCATCACCTCGCGCAGACGGGTCGGGATCGCGGACTTGGCCAAGCCGTAGAGCTCGGCGTGGAAGCGCAGGTTCTGCTCGGCCGAGAGGTACGCGTCGAGCGTCGAGTCCTGGAAGACGAGCCCGATGTTGCGGCGCACGGCCAAGCGTTCGGTGGCGATGTCGTGGCCGGCGACCTGGGCCGTGCCCGCCGTCGGAACGGCGAGCGTGCAGAGCATCTTGATCGTCGTCGACTTGCCGGCGCCGTTCGGTCCGAGGAACCCGAAGATCTCGCCCGGCTCGACGCGCAGGCTGATGCCGTCGACGGCGACGGTGTCGCCGTACCGCTTGACCAGACTGTCCACGACGATGGCCGCGTCACGCGCACCGGTCGTGGCCCGGGCCGGCGTCGCAGTGATTGGTTGGCGCGTGGTCGTCATCGTCCCCGCCGTTCTATCCGTTCTGGCCGGCCGAACCGGCCGGATCCGGCCGGTTCGAAAGGACGGTTCGGTGTTTCATGAGCGTCGGCGACGGCGAGCGAGTCAACGAACGACCGAGCAGGGACCGCGACATCGCCATGGTGTTCCAGAGCTACGCGCTGTACCCGCACATGAGCGTGACGGACAACATCTCCTTCGGGTTGAAGATCCGCAAGATGCCCAAGGACGAGATCAAGCGGCGCGTCGACACCGCAGCCAGGACGCTCGGCCTGGAGGAGTTGATGGAGCGTCGCCCGAGGATGCTCTCCGGCGGCCAGCGCCAGCGCGTCGCAATGGGCCGGGCCATCGTGCGCAACCCGCGGGCGTTCCTGATGGACGAGCCGCTGTCCAACCTCGACGCCAAGCTGCGTGTGCAGATGCGCGCCGACATTGCCGGCCTGCAACGGGAGCTCAACGTCACGACGATCTACGTGACCCACGACCAGGTCGAGGCGATGACCATGGGCGACCGCGTGGCGGTCATGCGCAGAGGTGTGCTGCAGCAGGCCGACGACCCGCAAGTGCTCTACGACGAGCCGGACAATTTGTTCGTCGCCGGGTTCATCGGGTCGCCGCCGATGAACATGGCGGAGGGATCGGTCGTCGCGCTCGACGGCGAGGGGTTGGCCGTGCGCCTCAACGACCAGCAGCTGACCGTCGACGCCGAGGCCATCGCCGCCCGCCCGGCGCTGCGCGACTACGTCGGCAAGACCGTCGCCGTGGGCATCCGCTCCGAGGATCTCAGCGAACCGGGGCGGCGCAACGACGTTCCTGCCGATCGGCGGCTGCAGGCGAAAGCGCTCCTGACGGAGGCGCTCGGTTCGGAGATCGTCGTCCACTTCGGTGTCTCCGCCGAAGTGGGGAGGACCGAGGACGTCAAGGAGCTGGAACGAGACGCCGGGGGCGGCAGCGATGGCGACGCCATCCGGTCGATGGAGGTGGCCGGGACGAAGTTCGTCGCCAGCTTCAGCCCGCGCAGCCGTGTGCGCGCCGGCGACGAGGTCGAAGTCGGTGTCGACACCGCCCGCCTCTACCTCTTCGACCTCGACACCGGCCTCGCCATCCGCACCTGAAGACCCGTTCTGTCCTTTCGGACCGGCCCTGACGGGCCGGTCCGGAAGGACAGTTCGGGTTCAGTGGCCGGTGAACGTGGCGTTGCCGGGTCCGTGCTCGAGGAAACTCGAGACGCCGGTCTGGCTGTCATCGGTGTGGAACACCTCGACGAAGACCTCGCGTTCGAGGATGAGGCCGTCGGCGAGTGACATCGACAGGCCGCCGTCGATTGCCCGCTTCGTCAGCGCCTGCGCCGTCAGCGGACCCTTGGCCACCTCGGCGGCCAGCTCGAGCGCCCGCCCGAACGGATCGCCGTCGACGACCTCGTCGGCCAGCCCGATGCGCAGTGCCTCCTCGGCGGCGACCTGGCGCCCGGTGATGCACAACTCCTTGGCCCGGCTGGGGCCGACGAGGCGGGACAGACGCTGCGTGCCACCGCCGCCAGGGATGATGCCGAGCAGGATCTCCGGCTGGCCGAACACGGCACGCGGCCCGGCGATGCGGTAGTCGCAGGCGATGGCCAGCTCGCAGCCACCACCGAGCGCGTAGCCGCTGACCGCGGCGATGACGAAGCGGGGCACGGCCGCCAGCGCGTCCAGCGCCCCGTGGATCGTCGCCGTGATGCGCGCCGCATCCTCGGGTCCGCCGAACTCGGAGATGTCCGCACCGGCGGCGAAGATGCGCTCCCCGCCGGTGACGATGACGGCGCCAGGGGGCTCGTCCGTCAGCGCAGTGGCCGCCTCGTGCAGCTCGGCGACCAACGCCCCCGACAGCGCGTTGACCTTGCCGTTGCGCAACGTGAGCACCGCCACCCCGTCGTCGCGCCGTTCCAATTGCAGCAACTCACCCATGGCCCCCAGTCTCGCCCATCCCGTTCTGCACGTCGCAACCGGCTGGATCCGGGCGGTGGCGACGTGCAGAACGTCGTCTTCAGCCGCGTTTGGCGCGCAGGAGGGCGGTGACGGCGGCGCGCACGTCGGGACGATCTGCGACGTCAGCTTTCCGAC
>JALZMG010000348.1 GCA_030858325.1 Actinomycetota bacterium
GTGCCGCGTGCTCAAAGAGCGTGGCGGCGCCGCCGTCGTTGTGACCACGGCGAGCCCCGGCACGAACGACGCACTGGCCGCGTTCACCGCCGGTGCCGACGACGTGATCGTCATGCCGTGCCATCCCGACGAGCTGCGGGCACGGATGCGCGCGTTGCTGCGGCGCACCCGCGGTGCGCTGCGGCCCCGGCGGACGATCCGCGTCGGCGCGTTCGTCGCCCGGCGCGGCGACGACGGTGCAATGACCTCGATCGACGCCGCGGTCTCGCTCTCCCCGCTCGAGCAGACGCTGCTGGAGCTGCTCGCCGAGCGACCGGGGTGCGTCATCGCGCTGGATGTCCTGCGCCAGCGGGCGGCCGTCGACCACGGGGCGATCGAGCCCGCCCTCCTGGAAGCCGCGCTGGGGCGACTGACGGCCGTGCTCGCCGCGGCCGGGGCCACCGGCGCGCTGCAACACCTGCCGGAGGGCGGCTGGCGCCTCGCCGCGGCCTGACGCCGGAGCACTGCTTAACCTGGGCGCATGACAGACGTCATCGCTGCGGAGGCCACGGGGTTGTCCCCGAACGAGCTGACCGACCACCTCGAAGGCCACCGGCGGGAGCTGACGGGCTACTGCTACCGGATGCTCGGCTCGTCGTTCGAAGCCGAAGACGCCGTGCAGGAGACGATGATCCGGGCCTGGCGAGCCTACGACCGCTTCGAAGGCCGCTCCTCGCTGCGGTCATGGCTCTACCGGATCGCCACGAACGTCTGCTTTGACTCGATGCAGGGCCGCCAACGTCGCGCCCGCCCGATGGACATGGGACCGGCCGGCGGACCGGAGCCGCAACTCGGGCCGCCGCTGGCCGAGTCGGTCTTCATCGAGCCGGTCCCGGACAACAGGGTGATTCGCGACGACGGTGATCCGGCCGAGGTCGCGGAGGCGCGGGAGTCGATCCGCCTCGCCTTCGTCGCCGCGTTACAGGTGCTCCCACCGACTCAACGAGCCGTGCTGATCCTGCGCGAGGTGCTGCGATGGACGGCCGCCGAGGTCGCCACGCTGCTCGGCACGACCGTCGTCTCCGTCAACAGCTCCCTGCAGCGGGCGCGCGCGACGCTCGCCGCAACTGCGCCGGACGAGACCGAGGTCGTCGACGCCGACGGGGAGCAGCAGGAGCTCTTGGCCCGCTATCTCGACGCCTTTGAGCGCTACGACCTGGATGCACTCGTCGAGCTGTTGCACGAGGACGCCACGCTGTCAATGCCGCCGTACGACCTGTGGCTGCGCGGGCACGACGCCATCAGCTACTGGCTGCTCGGACCAGGCCTCGAGTGCAAGGGCTCGCGGCTGGTGCCGACCACGGCCAACGGCAGTCCTGCATTCGGTCAGTACCGCGCCAGCGGGCCCGGCGGGAGCTTCGAGCCGTGGGCGCTGCAGGTGCTGGAGATCGCCGACGGTCGTGTCGTGGCGCTGAACAGCTTCCTCGACACGGCGCGGCTGTTCCCCCTGTTCGGGCTCCCCGAGTCTCCGCCGGACTGAGCGAACTACGCTGGTCGCCGGCCGTGCGACGGTCGCACGTGCCCTCTACGGAGGTGGAAATGACTGGTCGCGTCGTGCACTTCGAGATCCCGTTCGACGACAACGAACGAGGGATCGGCTTCTATCGCGAGGTCTTCGGCTGGCAGATCATGCCGATGCCGGAGATGGACTACACCATCGTCTCGACGGGCCCGACGTCGGACCAGGGGATACCGTCCGAGCCCGGATACATCGGCGGTGGGATGTTCAAGCGCCAGGACGACGTGGCGTCGCCCGTCGTGACGATCGACGTCGACGACATCGACAATTCGCTGGCCACGATCAAAGAGCACGGCGGAGCGACGGTGCGCGCAAAGGAGCAGGTCGGCGAGATGGGCTGGGCCGCCTACTTCACCGACAGCGAGGGCAACCTCCTCGGCCTGTGGCAGAACGCCACCCCGAGCTGACGCGCCGCTCGTCGCTCAGGCGTCGGCGCTCTCTTCCGGCTCGCGCTCTTTGAGGCGCAGGAGCCACGCCGTCCCGCCGAGCAGCACGACGACGACGCTGAGCACGCCGATCTCCCACATCTGGTCGCGGAACTGCTCGCCGGTGCCGATGTCCTCGGCGGCCTTGACCGACAGCACGACGATCTCCTTGATCGAGGCGATGATCCCGACGAGCAGGAACGGCTCGGCGACAAGTTCACGCTTGGCCAACGTGATGCGGACCGCGGACAGCAGTTCGACGACGATGAACACGAGCAGCAGGGTGTCGAGCACGTCGACGACAGGGGCCGTCGCCAAATCGTCGAAGATGTCGAGGAGCTCGTCGGCGGCGACCACGAGCAGCGCTCCGGCACCGAGCAGCAAGAGCACGGCAATGCCGAGATAGATGACGTCTTCGGCCCACGCCATCACGTGGTCGGCATGCCGCCGGCGTCGCTGTTCACGCGAGTCCTCCGCCACCGCCCGATCATCGCACAGTCCCGGCCCGGCGCCCGGTGCGCGGCTCGCGCGCCTCACGGACCTCGTCGGGCACATCTCACGTGACTGCGCCGGAGCCACGGTCGGGCTGCGCCACGGTCTCCCGGAACTCTTGAAGCAGGTAGTGGCTGGCCCGTCGCGCCGGGTCCGATCGTCGCGCCACCCCCGAACCGGGCGCGAATCGTGCCATCTGGCCTTCTGGGCGCGCTCCGTGTCGAAAGTGCGCGCCGACCGCGCCCCCAGTTAGGTGCCGGGCACGCGTTGAGGCGGAGGCGCGCCTCAGGCGTGGCCGGCGACTGCGTGGGGCTCGTAGGGCTCTTCGAGGCGCGCTACTTCGTCGTCGGACAGCTCCAGGTCGACGGAGGCGATGGCGTCGTCGAGGTGGGCGGATGTGGTCACGCCGACGATCGGCGCGGTGACGGCCGGGTGGCGGGAGACCCAGGCCAGCGCCACCTGGCCTCTGCTGACACCGCGTTCGGCGGCGACATCGGCGACGCGCTCGACGATCACGCGATCGGTGTCGCGGTACAGCGTCTTGCCGAACTCGTCGGTCGCACTGCGCGCCGTGGTCTCGTCCCAGTCACGGGCCAGGCGGCCCCTGGCGAGCGGGCTCCACGGGATCACACCGACGCCCTGGTCGGCGCACAGCGGCAGCATCTCCCGCTCCTCCTCCCGGTACAGCAGGTTGTAGTGGTTCTGCATACTGACGAAGCGCGTCCAGCCGTTGCGCTCGGCGACGTGCTGGGCCGTGGCGAACTGCCATGCCCACATCGACGAGGCGCCGAGGTAGCGCACCTTGCCGGCCCTGACGACGTCGTGCAGCGCCTCCATCGTCTCCTCGATCGGTGTGCGCTGGTCCCAGCGGTGGATCTGGTAGAGGTCCACGTAGTCGGTGCCGAGACGGCGCAGGCTGGCGTCGAGCTCGGCGAGAATCGCCTTGCGTGACAGACCCGCACCGTTCGGGGCCTTGCGCATCCGGCCGTGCACCTTCGTCGCCAGCACGAGGTCGTCCCGGTCGGAAAGCTCGGCGATGGCCCGTCCGACGATCTCCTCGCTGGTCCCGTCGGAGTAGACGTTCGCCGTGTCGAGGAAGTTGATGCCGGCGTCGAGCGCGGCCCGGATGAGCCCCCGGCTGTCCTCCTCGGCGAGCGTCCACGAATGGGTTCCCCGATCGGAGCGGCCGAAGCTCATGCATCCCAAGCACACCGCCGACACGTCGAGACCAGTCGTTCCGAGCTTGACGAACTTCACCTGCCCACCCTGCCAGGCTCGGAGCGCACCCGGCGATCCGGCGACGCCTCACGGACGGCTGGGGTCGGCGAGCAGCACGGCGACAGCGTGGTCGGCGACGTCCGTCGCCGCTTGGCTGCGCCGGGCGTTGGCGTAGCCGTGCTGGCGGAACACCGCTGCTGCCGAATCGAGGATCCGCTGGCGCGTGCGCGCCGACTTGGTCGCCCGCTCGTTCACTGCGATCATGGCATCCGGCCCGTTGCCGACGGCGCGGCAGCTCCGGCCGCCGACGGCTCAGCTCGACGAGCCGTGGTCGTCGCGCTGCACCATCCGCGCGAGGATGCCGAGCGTGGCCCGCAGGGCACCGTCGTTGAGGATCGGGAAGATGCCGGCTTCCTTCCAGACAGGGTCGATCGACGACCAGTCGCAGTACGACGTGACCAGCGTGCCGCCGTCGATCGGCTCGAGGCGGTAGCCGTAGACGTGACCGATCTGCGGCCGGACTACGCCGAGGATCGTCCACGCGATCTCCCGGTCGGGAACGAACGACGTGATCGTGACGGTGACGTCGTACAGGCCGAGCGGGTAGTCGTTCAGCGCCTCTCGATCCATGTGCACGACGAAGCTGTCGCCGACCGCGGCGACCGGTGCGCCCTCGGCTGACATCAGCATTCCCGAGCTGTCGATGGCGACGTGGCCCCGCGGGTCGCAGAGCACGCCGAAGATCGAGGCCGCGTCGGCGGCGATGGTGCGCTGGACCTCGATGCGCTCGGTCGGCATGCGCGCATCCTGTCACCTCAGCCGGCTCGCGCTCAGCCGGCCAGCTCCCGCTGCAGCGGCGTCGGGAAGCGGGGCGTGACCCGCACGGGGGCCAGCCACGAGTCGAGCGCCGCCGCCGCCTCCTCCACGGCGGTCTCGGCGTCCGCGCCCACGTCCTC